>JASJBF010000029.1 GCA_030066685.1 Kiloniellales bacterium
GGTTGATGTCTTGTCGGCTTGTTCGAGCGATCTTGAGCCGAAGCCCTGCGCTTCGCAACGCCCGCGGCGCGAGGTCCTCAGGACGGAGCGGCCTCGAGGCGGCCCCGCAGGGTCGTCAGACGCGCGCCCATGAAGTCGAGAAAGGCCCGCACCCGGGCGCTGCGGCGCAGGTCCGGGTGGGTGATCAGCCAGAGGGCGGAGGCCATCTCGGGGAGCGGCGGGGCGACGCGCCGCAATTCGGGCGCCGTCGCGGCCAGGTAGCAGGGCAGCGGCGCAACCCCGAGGCCGGCCCGGGCCGCCTCGCGCAGGGCCAGGAGCGAGCTGGCGCGGAACACGATGCGCTCCGCCGGCACCCGGGCGCGCAGCCAGCGGGCCAGGCCCAGGTGCGCCAGGCTGTCGTCGGGGCCGAGCCAGTCCAGAGCCTCCAGTTCCTCGGCTTCCGCTTCGCGGGCGCCCCGAGATTCCAGGTAGGCCGGCGCAGCGAAGGGCGCGAAGGCGATCCCGGCGATCCGCCGCGCCACCAGCTCCTCGGGCGCGCTGACCGCGGGGCGGATCGCGACGTCGGCGTCGCGCCGGGTCAGGGTGAAGAAGTCGTTGGAGGTCGCGAGCTCCAGCGTGATCCCAGGATGCTCGCCGCGGAAATCCACCAGCAGCGGGGTCAGGAGCTCAATCAGGGTATCGGTCGTGGTGACCCGCACCACCCCGCTCGGCCGCAGGTCCCGGCCTGCCAGGCGGCGCTCCAGGGCCGTCAGTTCCTCGAGGACCCGCCCGGCGCTGGCGATGGCCTCCTCGCCGCCGGGGGTCGGGCTGTAGCCGCGCCGCGCCCGCTCGAAGAGCCGCAGGCCGAGCCGGGCCTCTACCGCACCGAGGCGCCGGAAGGCCGTCGAATGGTCGACGCCGAGACGCCGGGCCGCGCCGGTCAGAGAGCCCGCCTCGCCGATCGCGACGACCAGGCGCAGGTCCTCCAGCGCTAGACCTTGCGATTAATGCAAGCTCATCTTTCGATATTACCGGGTTTTCTTTCCAAAATGCCACATCAAGATCGTCACGCTGACGCCCGAGCCCGTGAAGGAGAAGCACCATGCCGCCCTTGACCCTGGTCAGCTACCACCTCTGCCCCTATGCCCAGCGGGCCGCGATTACGCTGATGGAGAAAGGAGTCCCCTTCGATCGGATGATGGTCGATCTCGGCGACAAGCCCGCGTGGTTCCAGAGGATCTCGCCGCGCGGCAAGGTGCCGCTGCTACGCGTCCCCAGGCCCGACGGGGGCGAGACGGTGATCTTCGAGAGCAGCGTGATCTGCGAGTACATCGAGGAGACCCGGCCCGGGCCGAAGCTGCACCCGCAGGATCCTCTGGAACGGGCGCGGCACCGCGCCTGGGTCGAGTTCGCCTCGGCGATCCTCGGCGATATCTGGGGCCTGGAGACCGTCCGCGACCCGGAGCTTTTCGAGACCAAGCGCCGCGCGGTGGCCGAGAAGTTCACCTGGCTGGAGCCCGAGCTGAGCGAGGGGCCCTACTTCGCCGGCCTGGCCTTCAGCCTGGTCGACGCGGCCTTCGCGCCGGTGTTCCGCTATTTCGACGTCTTCGACAGCATCGCCGACCTGGCGGTGCTGGCCGAGGTGCCGAAGGTCCGGGCCTGGCGCGCGGCGCTGGCGCAGCGGGCCAGCGTGCGCGCCGCCGTCGACGACGACTACGGCACCCGCCTGGCCGCCTTTCTGAAGCGTCACGACGCGCATCTTCTCAAGTTGGCGGCGTGACGCCCCGGGCGCTGGCCGAGGGCGCCCAGACAGGAAGGGAATCGGCAAGCCCAGTGAAATGAGCTTTCATTCGTCTGTCGGATCCGGGACGGCTGCTCCGTCCTTTGCCATGACGGCAGCGAAAGGAAGCTCGAAGATGCTCTATTCCATCCTGATCTACGGGGCCGAGACCCTGGTCGAATCCTTCTCGGAAGCGGAGGAGGAGGCGACCCTGGAGAAGCACCGCAGCCTGCAGGCGCGCCTGACCGAGGCCGGCAAGCTGGGACCCTTCGCCCGGCTGATGCACACCACGGCGGCGGTGACCATCCGCTCGGAGACCGGCGAGCCGGTCGTCCTGGACGGGCCCTTCGCCGAGACCAAGGAACAGCTGCTCGGGCTCTATCTGATCGACTGCGAGAGCCTGGAGGACGCGGTCGAGGTCGCGAAGCAGCTGCCGGTGGAGGTCGGCGCCCTGGAGATCCGGCCGGTGCACTTCTACGGACCGGGCGTGCTGCCGCAGACGCCCTTCGAGGCCGCCCCCTACCCATGAGCGGGCCCGACTGGCTGAGCGCGCTCCTCGCGAGCGCGCGGCCGCGGGTCGTCGGCGCCCTGGCGCGCCGCTTCCGCGACCTCGACAAGGCCGAGGAGGGCTACCAGACCGCCTGCCTGCGCGCCCTGGCGCGCTGGCCCGAGAAAGGCCGGCCGCGGGACCCGGTGGCCTGGCTGATCCTGGTCGGCCGCAACGCCGTCATCGACGAGCTGCGGCGCGAAAGCCGCCACGCGCCGCTGGAGGACGAGCCGCCGGAGGCGCCGGGCGGCGACGGCGAGACCGCGGCGATCGAGCGCCTGGAGTCCGAGGGCTACCGCGACGACATCCTACGGCTGCTGTTCATCTGCTGCCGGCCGGAGCTGCCGAGGACGGACCAGCTCGCCCTGGCGCTCAAGGTGGTGGCCGGGCTTTCGGTCCAGGAGATCGCCCGGGCCTTCCTGGTCAAGCCCAAGGCCATGGAGCAGCGCCTGACCCGGGCCAAGCGCAGGGTCGCCGCGGCAGGGATCTCCTTCGAGACGCCCTCGGTGGCGGAGCGCGCGCAGCGCCTGTCCGCGGTCTCGACCCTGCTCTACCTGATGTTCAACGAAGGCTACGCCTCGGCCGGCAAGGGCGCCCACCTGAGGATCGCGCTCTGCGAGGATGCGATCCGTCTGCAGCGGCTGCTGCTCCGGCTCTTTCCGGGCCAGAGCGAGGTCATGGGGCTGCTGGCGCTCTGCCTCTTCCAGCACGCCCGGGCCAGGGCGCGGCTCGACGCCGGGGGCCGGATCGTGCTGCTCGAGGACCAGGACCGCGGCCTCTGGGACCCTTCCCCGATCGCCGAGGGCCGGGTGCTGATCGAGAAGGCCCTGCTGAAGGGCCGCCCCGGGCCCTACCAGATCCAGGCCGCCATCGCCGGCGTCCACTGCGCCGCCGCGACCCCGCAGGCGACCGACTGGGCCGAGATCGAGCGGCTCTACCGGGCCCTGGAGCGGGCCCAGCCCTCGCCGGTCGTGACCCTGAACCGGGCGGTCGCTGTCGCCAAGCTGGAGGGCCCGGCGGCGGCCCTGGCCCTGACCGCACCGCTGGCCGGCGCGCTGGACGGCTATCTCTACTTCCACGGCGCGCGGGCCGCCTGGCTCGAAGAGTTGGGCCGAGCGCCCGAGGCCGCCGAGGCGTACGGGCGGGCGCTGGCACTCTGTACGACGCCGGCCGAGACCGCGCATTTGCGCGAACGCCTGGAGGCCCTGGAAGAGAAATCCGCGACCCTGTCGGATTAGCCCCCGCGCCTCCGTCCTCTGGAGGACCGCGAGCCTGCGGTCCATGACAACAGGAGGACTGAGGATGAGCGATAACCCCATGGCGACCCACGGCGCGCCGAGCTGGATCGAGCACCACGGCCAGGACGGCCCGGCGGCACGGGCCTTCTACGAGAAGGTCCTGGGCTGGACCATCGCCGAGCTGCCGATGAAGGACGGCAGCACCTATCACGGCATCCTGCTCGGCGAAACCCCAGTCGGCGGCTTTTCGAGCGCGCCCTCGGAACAAGGCGGCTGGATCAGCTACATCACGGTCGACAACGTCGACGCTCGCTTCGAGGCGGCCCTGAAGGCCGGCGCGACGGCGCTGCAAGAGCCCTTCTCGGTGCCGGGCGTCGGCCGCATCGCCAGCTTCCGCGATCCCGCCGGCGCCGCCCTGGCGCTGATCACCTACGAGTCCCAGCAGGGCTGACCCCGCCTCCCCAACCCGAGACGAAGGAGAACCAGATGAGCTTCACCGGCGGATGCCTCTGCGGCGCAGTGCGCTATCAAGGCCGGGAGCAGCGGGGCGGCGGCCACTGCCACTGCATCGACTGCCGCAAGACCAGCGGGACCGGCCACGGCTCGCACATGATCGTGCCCGAAGCCGCGTTCTCTATCAGCGGCGAGCTCCGCTTCTTCGACGCCCCGGCCGACAGCGGCAACATGGTCAGCCGCGGCTTCTGCCCGACCTGCGGCTCGGCCATCTACTCCCGAAACAGCGCCGTGCCGGGCCTGGTCTTCGTGCGCGCCTCGAGCCTCGACGACCCGGAGGTCTTCCGACCGCAGCTGGTCGTCTATGCCAAGCGGGGCCCTTCCTGGGACCGCATGGACCCCGCCCTGCCCAGCTTCGAGGAAATGCCACCCCCGGAGGAGATGCCCGACATGGCGGAGTGAAATGGCCAGAGATCCCCTCGCCTCAACCTTCCAGCGCCTGACGGCGCCGGGGGGCGGAGCGCAGCGCTTCGCGCGGGATGTGGAGGCTTGGCGAGGCGAAGCCGAGCCCTGGCCGAAGCTGGGTGAGGGGTATTCCACCTGTACGCTCAGAAGGTCTTCAGGCCGTTGACCGGAAGCAGGATCGCGTAGAGCGAGGTCGTGGCGGTGATGAAGAGGCGGTTGCGCTTCGGGCCGCCGAAGCAGAGGTTGGAGACTTGCTCGGGCACGAGGACCTTGCCGATCAGGGTGCCGTCCGGCTCCAGGCAATGCACGCCGTCGGCCGCGCTGGTCCAGATCCGCCCCGCGTCGTCCAGGCGGAAGCCGTCGAAGACGCCGGCGCTGCAGGTCGCGAAGACCGCGCCGCCGGAGAGCGTCCCGTCGTCGGCGACTTCGAAGACCCGGATGTGCCGTTCGCCGCTGGAAAAGCGGGTGCCGCCGGAATCGACGATGTAGAGCACGCGCTCGTCCGGCGAGAAGGCCAGGCCGTTGGGCCGGACGAAGTCGTCGGCGACGATCCGGCAGGCGCCGGTCTCGGGATCGAGCCGGTAGACGTGGTCGCCGCCGATCTCGGAGTCCGCCTGGAAGCCCTCGTAGTTGGAATCGATCCCGTAGGCCGGATCGGTGAACCAGATCGAGCCGTCGGACTTGACCACGACGTCGTTGGGGCTGTTGAAGCGTTTGCCCTCGAAGCGCTCGGCGAGGACGGTGATCCGGCCGTCGTGCTCGGTCCGGGTAACCCGCCGGCCGCCGTGCTCGCAGCTGACCAGGCGGCCTTGGCGGTCGACCGTGTTGCCGTTGGTGTAGCGGCCTTCGCCGCCGCGGAAGACCCCGACCGTGCCGGTCGTCTCGTCCCAGCGCAGCATGCGGTCGTTGGGAATATCGCTGAAGATCAGCGAGCGGCTCGCCGGAAAGTAGGCCGGGCCCTCGGTCCAGCGGCCGCCCTCCCAAAGGTGGTCGAGCCGGGCGCTGACCTTCACGCAGCGCCTTAAGCGCTCGTCGAGGATCTCGAAATCGCTGTCGGCCATGTCTGAAGACCCCTTCCGTGGATTCCATCCGACGCCAGCGCGGATTGAAGCGGACCTCGAGGCGTGCTACGCATTTCGTAGCACATCCCGGCAGGATGGCAAAGCGTCTGCTACGCTATCCGTAGCAACGTCCAGAGG
The DNA here is from genome assembly GCA_030066685.1 of Kiloniellales bacterium. Lineage (NCBI taxonomy): Bacteria > Pseudomonadati > Pseudomonadota > Alphaproteobacteria > Rhodospirillales > Kiloniellales bacterium. The sequence goes on from JASJBF010000029.1 coordinate 5,662, forward strand.
GCAGCGAGGGACGGCAGACATGGCAGCGGTTCCAAGGCCGGGCCGGCCGGTCAGAGGCTCCAGGTCCGGGGCACCGATCATGGCGCTCTTCGACCTGCTCGGGCGGCGCTGGTCCATGGGCGTGCTCTGGACCCTGAGCGAAGGCGGGCCCTGCACCTTCCGGGAACTCCAGGCGCGCTGCGAGAGCATCTCGCCGACGGTCCTGAACGTCCGCCTGAAGGAGCTGCGCGCGGCCGGCCTAGTCGAGCACGACGGCCTCGGCTACCGGGCCACGCCGAGCGGCCGGGAACTCTACGGCCTGCTGGTTCCGCTCGGCCAGTGGTCCAAGGCCTGGGCGCGCAAGCTCTCCAGCTGAAAGGGAGCGCCGCGGCCGTCACGCCCGGTAGTCGAGGCCCCAGACCCGGTAGCGCTCAGGATCCTCGACCCAGCGTTCGCGCACCTTGACGTGGAGGAAGCAGCGTAGAACCAAAGTACCTGCTAAGACAACTAGTCCCAAAGACACGCGCTGTTTCCTATCGGCATCGCGGTTAAGAGCCAATTCGCTCCGCCACTTCCACAAACATTGTAAACGTCGAGAGTCGATCGGCGATCTTGGTATTGACTCTCTTGTGGAAAGCTGTGTAGTTCTTTTCCAATAATCTCTGAATACGCTTCTGTTCCTCATCAACTGTGGCCTCAATGCCGATTGCTAGCAACGCGCTCCACAGTATAGTCAGATCAATGAAGCGTTTCTTTACCACCGCACGGCGCCCGCTGCTTGTCTGCTGTTCTGGCATACACGCCTTCCTTAGAACAACGATCGAAGCTTCGAAATTCGTTATCGCGTTCTCCATCGTCGCTTTTGCATGCCTGATTGTTTCCGAGATCATAAAGTCGGCCGATCAGACAGCCATAATAGTCGATGCTTTCTCTCTGCCCGACGATCTCAAACAAAGAGGCTATGATGAGACTCTGTTTACGAGACACCTTTTGTCCAATATGCAGCGCCTGCGAGATAAGAATCAAAGAAGAGGCCGAGATCTCGCCATCCAATACCTCGATACGTACCAGACAGAAAAGACTTCTTGCGTCAGCAACGATATATTGCTGCACAGATTGCAATCGCGCATGAATGAAAATCTGCGCGTCCGACATCAGATTGGTTGGACGATGTACGACCATGCGCTTCAAGGCGATCAATTGTCTATAGTTGGGATGGCTAGGACTGTTCAACGTGGACTAATGGCCCCCCGTGGTGTCGTTCGTGGTGCTGTGCTTAGTGGTGATAATGGTTACGCTCTTGACATCTCGATAAGCCTGGAAAGCGGTGCGAAAACCACGCATCGGGAGTATTTTTCAAGCTTTGCAGATCTTGAAGAACGCGGACCCTTACTGCTTATGATGTTTCTAGATCCGTTAACCTACGCGGTACAGCATTTCGAGTGGAACCCGCAACGTGTGGAGAATTCTCTAAATTTGATGAAATTGGACCCAAGTGCGTTTGAGATTACCGCAGAGCTGATTGACCTTATCAGTGGTTACAATTTCTTGTATCGCCAGAAGCACAGCGAGAACACCCTAAATGCTTTACTCGCTAGGCAGTACTTCGAGGAAGCAGTGGCAAAGTCCAATGACGACCCTCTGTTGGTAGCTGGACTAACGCTCTCTTATCTCAGAGCATCAACGTCTTTAGCATCGCTAGAGAACGATCAAATTTCGCGTCTTCTTGAGGACCTAGATAGGCTTGCTTCAAGTGTAGATGAACCGCGGTTTGAGCATGCGCTAATTGGAATGATCCAAGGGTTGCGTTCTGAGAAAGAATCTGCTGACCAGGCATGGAAAATTGTAGCCGAGAACTTACCAGGAGTGGAGTTTCATTCATGGGAAGAAGAGGATAAGAACATATTTACTATTTTACTCGTGTTCTATATCGAGAATAAGCGATTTGTGGAGGCTTCTCAAATTTGGCGTAGAGCTTTTGGCTTTGGCCTTGAGGACAAAACTGAGGATAGCTTTTTGGCACTGGATTGGCGCTATTTGTTCGTCAGAGCGATCTATGCCCTCTCTCAAGGCGAACTAGAGCTAGCGGAGCGGCTGATGAGCATTAACGCTCTTCTAGGCGTAGGTTCAGGCTGCGCTCATTACAACTGGGGACAGATTCTTTGGAGAAAGGCACGTGAAGCCACAGAAGCTGACCAGAGACTCAAGCTTCTCCAGAAAGCACATGTCGCATTCCGAGTGGCGGAGCGACAGGGTGTTAGAAGCTTCTCTTTCTACAATCAGTGGGGAAATCTACTCGGTGATCTGAATCAGCGCGCGTTAGCTGCCAAGAAGTTCACCGAAGCAACAAGCTATTATGGCGATCATCGCTGGGCTTTGCTGAACGCAGGGAATGTCCTCTTTGCAGCGAATGATTTTCATGGTGCTGAGCACAAATACAGAGAGTCATTAGAGTCTGGCTCGACAGAAGCAGCTATCGGCGGACTACTGAAATCGATATTCAAACAGAAGGAGCATGAATCATTTATAGAAGAATATTTTGTTTGGCAAGGCAATATTATGAAAAAAACGGAACTAGATATTCTTCTTGTCCTGTCTTATTGTGAAGTAGGGCACCAAGAAGAAGCGAAGAATATCGCAGAGCGGTTGACTGGAAGAGAAGATGTTGACCCTGCGACTATGGAGGCGATCAATATGTGTTTGGTCGCTGAATAATTCGTCTAGCACTCCAAAAATATTTCCAAGAAGACGCCGCCTCTTGATGTATGAATTACTAAACAAAAGAGCGCTGATGATTATTCTATTTGAATGGAAATTGACTGTATTTTTCAGGCCGCTTACCTTCGGTTATCTTCTTGTATGCGATCGGGTCTGTCATCTGCGCATCATGCCTGGTAGTCGAGGCCCCAGACCCGGTAGCGCTCGGGATCCTCGACCCAGCGTTCGCGCACCTTGACGTGGAGGAAGAGGTGCACGGGCCGCTCCAGCATGGCCTGGAGCTCGGCCTGGGCCGCCTCTCGGACGGCGCGGACCGTGCGGCCGCCTTTGCCCAGGCAGATGCCCTTGTGGGTCTCGCGCTGGACGTAGACGGTCTGCTCGATCTTGGCGCTGCCGTCCTCGAAGTCCTGCCAGGCGTCGGTCTCGACGGTGAGCGCATAGGGCAGCTCTTGGTGCAGGCGCAGGAAGAGCTGCTCGCGCGTCACTTCGGCCGCGATCAGGCGCATCGGCAGGTCGGTCAGCTGGTCCTCGGGATAGTGCCAGGGGCCTTCCGGCATGGCCGCCGCCAGGAAAGCCCGCAGCTCGGCCAGGCCGTCGCCGGTCGTGGCGGCGATCATGAAGGTGTCGGTGAAAATCCCCTCTTCCTGGAAGCGCGCGGCCAGGTCCAGAAGGCGCTCGCGCTTGACCGTGTCGATCTTGTTAAGGACGAGCGCCGCCCGCCGGCCCTGGGCCTTGAGGCCGTCGAGGATCAACCGGCTGTCCGGGTCGATGTCGCGACGGCCGGCGTCGAAGATCATTAGCACCACGTCGGCGTCCGCCGCCCCGCCCCAGGCGGCCTCGACCATGGCCCGCTCCAGGCGCCGCTTGGGCTGGAAGATGCCGGGCGTGTCGACCAGCACGATCTGGCTGGCGCCCTCGATGAAGATGCCGCGGATGCGGAAGCGGGTGGTCTGCACCTTGTGGGTGACGATCGAGACCTTGGCCCCGGTGAGCGCGTTGACCAGGGTCGACTTGCCAGCGTTGGGCGCGCCCAGGATCGCCGCGAAGCCGCAGCGCGGGGCTTCGCCCCCGGCGCTCTCCGCGGTCATTGGGCGGACTCGAGGGCCGCAAGCAAGCGGGCTGCGGCCTCCTGCTCGGCCAGGCGCTTGGAGCGGCCGCGGCCCTGCGCGGCGGGCCGGTCCTCGACCTTGACCTCGACGGTGAAGATCGGATCATGGTCGGGGCCGCTGCGCTTCACCTCGCGATAGACCGGCAGGGCGAGGCCGCGGGCCTGGGCCCATTCCTGGAGCGCAGTCTTGGCCTCCTCCGGCGGCCGCAGGTCGGCCTCGATCAGCATCTGCCACTGCGCCTCGACGAAGCGGCGCGCCGGATCCAGGCCGCCGTCGAGGAAGAGCGCGCCGATCAGCGCCTCGCAGCAGTCGGCCAGGATCGCCGGGTTCTCGCGGCCGCCGACCTCTTCTTCCGACTTGGAGATCGTGATGTGGGGGCCGAGCCCGATCCTCCCGGCGACCTCGGCCAGGGCCTCGCGCCGGACCAGCATGGCGAAGCGCTTGGCCAGCGCGCCCTCGCGTTCCCGCGGGAAGTCGCGGTAAAGCCGTTCCGCAATGATCAGGCCGAGAACCCGGTCGCCGACGAACTCCAGGCGCTGGTAGTCGTCGCCGGCGCCGCGTTGCCGCCGCGGCGCGCTGCCGTGGGTCACCGCTCGGGACAAGAGGCCGGGGTCGGCGAAGTCGTGACCGAGGGTCTTGGCAAGAGGCTGAAGGTCGGCGGGCGCCGCGGTCCTATTCGATCCCATCGAAGATCCGGCCGAAGCGGACCGCCCAGGGCCAGCGCCAGACCTCCCAGAAGCGCGCCGTGCCGTTGTGGGAGAAGAACAGGATCTCGGCCCGGCCGATCAGATTCTCCACCGGCACGTAGCCGACCTCGAAGAGCGAGCGGCTGTCCTGGCTGTTGTCCCGGTTGTCGCCCATGGCGAAGACGTGGCCTTCGGGCACCAGGTACTCCGAGGTGTTGTCCGTGACCTCGTTGTCGCTGCGCTCCCGGATCAGGTGCCGGCGGCCGTTCGGCAGGGTCTCGACGTACTCGGTGTAGGCGCCGACGCCCTCCCGCGCGGGGAGCTTCTCGCGCTCGACCGGCTCGCCGTTGATGTGAAGGACGCCGCGGATCATCTGGATCCGGTCGCCGGGCAGGCCCACGATGCGCTTGATGTAGTCGGTCTCCTCCTCCCCCGGCTTGCGGAACACGGCGACGTCGCCGCGCTCCGGCAGGCTGCCGAGAAGCCGGCCCTCGAAGAGCGGCGGGCTGAAGGGGAAGGAATAGCGCGTGTAGCCGTAGGAGAACTTGGAGACGAAGAGATAGTCGCCGATCAGCAGAGTCGGGATCATCGAGCCGGAGGGAATGTTGAAGGGCTCGAAGGCGAAGGTGCGGATGCCGAGCGCGATTAACACTGCGATCACGATGGTCTGCAGGGTCTCCCGGTACTCGGCGAAGGCACCGCCGGCACGCGCCTTTCCGCCCTCCTTCGCGGCCTCGGCCGCTTCGTGGGACGTGGTCTCGGAGTCGGCCTGGGGGGACCGCGGTTCGTCGTGCTCAATCATGATCCGATGGAACGGCCGATATGATGACGATTGCCTGGGCGAGTGGATAGTCGTCGGTGATGGTCACGTCAATGCGCGCCTTCATGCCGCTAGGCGTCAATTCCTCCAGGCGAAGGGCGGCGCCGCCGGTCAGGTCGAGGGTCGGCTGGCCGCTGGGCAGGTTCACCACCCCCATGTGCTGCCAGTGCACGCCGCGGCGCGGCACCCCGGTGCCCAGGGCCTTGGCGCAGGCCTCCTTGGCCGCGAAACGCTTGGCATAGCTGGCCGCCCGCGCCGACCGCCGGTCCGATTTGGCCCGCTCGACCTCGGTGAAGACCCGCTCTGTGAAGCGGGCGCCGAACTTCTCCAGGGTCTTCTCGATCCGCCGGATGTCGATCAGGTCGTTGCCCAGGCCGATGATCATGGGCGCTTCAGGCCCCCTTGGCGCTGTTGGTCTCGGCGCGAGCCTTGTCCATCATGGCCCGCATCCGCCGGATCGCACTGTCCAGGCCGCTGAAGATCGCCTCCCCGACCAGGAAATGGCCGATGTTGAGCTCGACCAGGGTCGGGATCGCGGCGATCGGCCCGACCGTGTCGAAGGTCAGGCCGTGGCCGGCATGGCACTCCAGGCCGATCGCCTCGGCATGGGCGGCGGCGGCCTCTAGCTTGGCGCACTCGGCCTGGGTCGCGGGTCCGCCCTGGTCGTGCAGGAAAGCCTCGCAATAGGACCCGGTATGCAGCTCGACCACCGGCGCGCCCAGGGCCTCGGCGGCGTCCAGCTGCAGCGGATCGGGATCGACGAAGAGCGAGACCCGGATCCCGGCGGCCTGCAAGTCGTCGACATAAGCCTTGAGATGATTGCGGCCGCCGTGGGCGTCCAGGCCGCCCTCGGTGGTCACCTCTTCGCGCTTCTCGGGGACGATGCAGGCCGCGTGAGGCCGGTGCCTCAGCGCGATCCGCAACATTTCTCGGGTCGCCGCCATCTCCAGGTTGAGCGGCAGATCGATCTCCCGGCTCAGGCGCTCGATGTCCTCGTCGGAAATGTGCCGCCGGTCCTCCCGCAGGTGCGCGGTGATGCCGTCGGCGCCGGCCTGCGCTGCCAGGCGCGCCGCGCGGACCGGATCTGGATGCAGGCCGCCGCGGGCGTTGCGGATGGTCGCCACGTGATCAATGTTGACCCCGAGTCGCAAATATCGCGTCATTCCTCTCGTCTCCCCTTTCCTCCTGCGCTGGAGACTCGGCCTCGGCCGGCTCCGGGGATGAAGGTCCATCGCTCGCCTCGCGGGCCGCCTGGCTCCGTGCCTTGGCCCGTCTGCGCAGCTTCTTGCGCACGCGGCGCCTGCGCTGCGCCTTCTGATAACCTGACACAACGCGGTGCATGATCAAGTAGGTGATGAACCAAGCGACCACCGCGGTCGGCAGGCCACCGACCGCCATCGGCCAGAGAATTTCCAGCGGACGGTCGAAGATGAAGCCGAAGGAAAGGTCGGACGGGAGCTCCGCCGACGTCTCATAGCCCAGCAGGGTCCGGCCGAAGGCGTAGATCCACGGCAGGATCACGGGGAAGGTGACGGGATTGCCGACAACCGTGCCGAAAGCGGACGCCACGACATTCCCGCGCAAGGCGAGCGCTGTCAGGGCTGCGATGACAAAATGCAGCCCGAGGAAGGGGGTGAAGGAGGCCGCCGCGCCGCAGGCGAAGCCGGCGGCGATCCGATAGGGCGTGCCGGGCAGGCGGCCCAGGCGGTGCCTGATGTAGAGCGCCATCCGGGCCCAGCCGCGCCGGGGCCAGATCCACTCGCGCGCCTGGTGATGCCAGGGAAGCGGTTTGCGCCGCCGAAAAACCATCGTCCCTACTCTCCGGACCCGGCGATACCGGCAAGGTTCCGGCAGCCTTCGACAACTTGCACAGCCTGCGGCATCGGTCAGGACCGCGCCCGTTCGACGGAGGTTATCACCGACATCGCCCGCAGGGCGGCCATGATATCGGTCAGATGCTTCAGATCCTTTACCTCGACGTCAATCAGCATCTCGAAGAAGTCGATCGAGCGGTTGGTGATCTTGAGGTTCGAGATGTTGCCGTCGTTCTTGCCGATCACCGTGGACAGATTGCCAAGGCTGCCCGGCTCGTTAGCCACCACGACGTTCAGCCGGCCGAGGAATGGCACCGAAGAGCCGTCGACGTCCCAGGCGAGATCGACCCAGCGCTCCGGCGTCTCGGCGAAGGTCTGAAGGGTGTCGCAGTCGATGGTGTGGACGGTGACTCCCTTGCCGGTGGTGACGATCCCGACGATGCGGTCGCCCGGCAGCGGATGGCAGCAGTGCGCGTAGTGCAGCGCCATTCCCGGAATCAGGCCCTTGATCGGGATCGCGCTGTCCTTGGCCTTGTCGCGCTTGCCTTTCGCCCGGCCGATCGACACCACCTTGCGCCAGCCGCTGCGCTCCTTGGACTCGGGATAGACCGCGCGCACCACTTCCGTGGCGGAGGTGTGGCCGGTGCCGACGGAGAAATGGAGGTCCTGGATCGAGTCCGCCTTGAGCTTCTTCAGGCCGCCCTTCAGGGCCTTCTCGGTCAGGTCCTGGCCCTCCTGGCGAAAGGCCTTCTCCAGCATGTTGCGGCCGAGCTCGACGTACTGCTCCCGCTCCCGGGCACGGACGAAGCGGCGGATCCTTGCCCGGGCCTTGCCGGTAACCGCGAACTTCTCCCAGTCGGGCGAGGGGGTCTGGGCCTTGGAGGTGACGATCTGGACCTGGTCACCATTGGCCAGCCGCGTGCGCAGCGGCACCATGCGGCCGTTGACCTTGGCGCCGACGCAGGTGTCGCCGACCTCGGAGTGCACGGCGTAAGCGAAGTCCAGCGGGGTCGCGCCGCTCGGCAGGGCGATCAGATCGCCCTTGGGGGTGAAGCAGAAGACCTGGTCCTGGAACATCTCGAGCTTGGTATGCTCGAGGAACTCTTCGGGATTGGAGGCGTGGTCCAGGATGTCGAGCAGCTCCCTCACCCAGCGGTACTGACGGCCGTCGACCATCGGCGCGCCCTGCTTGTACTTCCAGTGCGCGGCGACGCCGAACTCCGCGATCTCGTGCATCTCGCGGGTCCGGATCTGGATCTCGATGCGCTGCTGCTCGGGTCCGATGAGGCCGGTATGCAGCGAACGATAGCCGTTGGGCTTCGGCGTCGAGATGTAGTCCTTGAAGCGGCCCGGCACCGTCGGATAGCGGCTGTGCAAGATCCCCAGGGCGTGATAGCAGTCGCCGACCGTCGGCACGACCACCCGAAAGGCGACGGTATCGGCGAGCTGCTCGAAGCTGAGGTTGCGCTGCTCCATCTTGCGCCAGATCGAGTAGGGCGACTTGAGCCGCCCGGAGACCTTGGCCTTGACCCCGCCTTCCTCCAAGTCGCGGGCCAGCTGCTCGCGGACCCGCTCCAGCAGATCGCCGCCCTGCTCGCGCAGGAAGTTCAGCCGCGCGAGGATCGAGTCCCGGGCATCCGAGTTGAGTACGGCGAAGGCGAGGTCCTGCAGCTCGTCCTTGAAGCGCTGCATGCCGATCCGCTCGGCCAGCGGCGCGTAGATGTCCATGGTTTCGCGGGCGATGCGCCGGCGCTTGTCCGGGTTCTTGACGAAATGCAGGGTCTGCATGTTGTGCAGGCGATCCGCCAGCTTGACCAGCAGGACCCGGATGTCTTCCGACATGGCCAGCAGGAGCTTGCGGAAGTTTTCCGCATGCTTGGTCTGCTCGGACTGCAGCTCGAGGCGGGTGAGCTTGGTCACGCCATCGACCAGGCGGGCGATGTCCGGGCCGAACAGCATCTCGACGTCCGAGAGCGAGGCCTCGGTGTCCTCCACGATGTCGTGCAGCAGGGCGGTCGCGATCGAGGCGCTGTCCAGCTTGAGGTCCGTCAGAATGCCGGCGACCTCGAGCGGGTGAGAGAAATAGGGATCGCCGGAGGCGCGGGTCTGGCTGCCGTGGGCCTTCATCGCGAAGACGTAGGCCCGGTTCAGCAGCCCCTCGTCGGCACCGGGGTCGTAGGATTTGACTTTTTCGACAAGCTCAAACTGCCGGATCATGTCGTGCCGCCGCGGGACCTGCTAGTCCTTGTTGCCTACGGCACGGCGAGCCCTGCAGTGGGGAGAGGAGCGCCGGCCGCCGGATCAAACCTCCTCCGGGTTGTCGGTCTCCGGGGGCGCCGCCGCGATCTCGGTATCGCTCTCTCGCGGGGCCACCGGCTCCTGGAGCATGCCGCCTTGGGCGGCCGCCTGGGCCATCAGTTCGCCCTCCAGGGCATCGAACTCAGGCTGGTCCTCCTCGGGCTCGTCCAACTCGACGTGCTTCTGCTGACCGACGACCAGGGACTCCATGAGCTGATCACGCTCGATCGTGTCGTCCGCGATCTCTCGCAGCGCCACGACCGGGTTCTTGTCGTTGTCTCGTTCGACCGAAAGCGGCGATCCCGCTTGAATGTCGCGGGCCCGCTGCGCAGCCAGCATCACCAGCTCGAAGCGGTTCGGGACTCGAATAACACAGTCTTCTACGGTAACGCGCGCCATGGCCGCGAAGCTCCACCTACGTCACGTGTTCTACAGCAAGCTCAGATGAGCGGGGAATCTGAAATATAGAAAGCCCATTCCCTGCAAGCAAGCGTCTTGAAGCGCGGAATCCCTGGGATTCCGACAGCTTTTTCTCGCCTTCCTGGCAGCTATTCGAGGACCACGGTTTGCTGGTCGGCGGGCAGCCGAGCAATCAGGGCCTTCAGCCCCAGGCCGGAGACCGGATGGCGCCAGCCGGGCGCCACTTCGGCCAGGGGCAGGAGCACGAAGGCGCGCCCGGCCAGACGCGGATGCGGCAGCTCGGGCAGCGCCCCGGAGGGGCTGACCCGTCCCCGGTAGTCGAGCAGGTCGAGGTCCAGGGTCCGCGCCGCGTTGCGGACCGCCCGCCGGCGCCCGAAGTCCGCCTCCAGGGCGTGCAGGCGGGCCAGGAGCGCGGCCGGTTCCAGGACGGTCTCCACCGCCGCGACCCCGTTCACGAACCAGGGCTGATCCGATGCGGGCACCGGGGCGCTGCGGTACCAGCGCGACCGGGCCAGGATCCGAAGCGCCGCCTCCTCCAGGCGGCCCAGCGCCGCCTCGAGGGTCTCCTTCGGTCCGCCATGCTCCGGGTGATCCAGATTAGCGCCGAGTCCGATCAGGACAAAATCCCTGTCCGCCACTGATAAATCCTTGCGAGAAAGACTTTAATCATTAAGTTCGAGAAACAGGATGCCGGTTCCTCATGTGATTTCTAGGAAGTCTTCGGCATCTATTGTTTTATATCTATTGGCTTAGGCTGGCTGGCTTATTAGGAAGGACCGATATGCATTTCTACCCGCAGGAACGGGTCGCTCTCTTCATTGACGGCGCAAACCTCTACGCGACGGCACGCTCCCTGGGCTTCGACGTCGATTACAAGCGCCTGCTCGAGCTCTTCGCGCAGCAGTGCACCCTGGTCCGCGCGTTCTATTATACGGCCCTGGTCGAAGACCAGGAATATTCGCCGATCCGCCCCCTGATCGATTGGCTCGACTACAACGGTTACAGCATGGTCACCAAGCCGACCAAAGAGTTCACGGACGCCTCGGGACGCCGCAAGATCAAGGGTAACATGGATATCGAGCTGGCGGTCGACGTCATGGAGATGGCCGAGCACGTCAGCCACGTCGTGATCTTTTCAGGCGACGGAGACTTCCGCAGCCTGGTCGAGGCGGTGCAGCGCAAGGGCGTGCGCGTCACGGTGGTCTCGACCATCCGGTCACAGCCGCCCATGGTGGCCGACGAGCTGCGCCGTCAGGCTGATTCCTTCGTCGACATCGCCGACCTCGAAGACCGGGTCTCCCGGCAGCACGCCGGCGGCGACGACCGCGGCTACCGGCGCGGCCGTGGCCCGCGTGAGACCGCCGTCGAGGAGGTCGACGAGGCCGAGATCGACGACGACCTGGACGACGAGTACTACGAGACCGGCACCGCCTGACCAGGCGGTTCGGCCATGCGCTTTCCGGAACCGGCCCGGCCGCCGGCCGATTGCGGACGCTGTCCGCGGCTGGTGGCCTTCCGGCAGGACAACGGCGAACGCTATCCCGCGTTCCACAACGCCCCGGTGCCGTCCTTCGGCCCCATCGAGGCGTCCCTGCTCATTGTCGGACTGGCCCCCGGCCTTAAAGGGGCGAACCAGACCGGCCGCCCCTTCACCGGCGACTACGCAGGCGACCTGCTCTATGCCACCCTCCAGAAGTTCGGTCTCGCCCGGGGCCGCTACGACCGCCGGCCCGACGACGGCCTCGAGTTGCGCGGCTGCCGGGTGACAAACGCGGTGCGCTGCGTGCCGCCGGAGAACAAACCGACGACCGAGGAAATCCGCACCTGCCAGCCTTTCCTCAAGACGGAGATCGAGGCCCTGCCCCGGCTGCGGGCGATCCTGGCCCTCGGCGCCGTCGCCCACGGCAGCGTCCTGCAAGCCCTCGGCTTCAAGAAGAGCGCCTACCGCTTCGCCCACGGCGCGCTCCACCGACTGGAGACCGGGGGCGGGCTTCTGCTCGCCGACAGCTACCATTGCTCGCGCTACAACACCAATACCGGCCGACTGACCACGGCCATGTTCGAGGCGGTCTTCGAGTCGCTTCTCGGGCAGGTTGCCGAACTCCGGCAGGGGCCTTGAGCCAAGGTCATCCGGCACATCCCCGGGTTTCGGCGCTTCCGGTCCGAAGGCCAGGGCTGCCCCTTTTCAGCAGGCTCCCGCGACACACCCCAAATGGGTGATGAATTGGACGTTGGATAGGCCTAATTGCTGAGCCGCGGCGAGGCCAGCCTCCCGCTGGCGGAAATCTCGGCCCTTGAGGAGAACAGCCGGCCCGCGAGCGGGGCCGCTCTCCGACTGAGGGAGCGCGGAGCAACGCGGGCGAGGAGGAAGCGGCAGGTCCGAATGCCCCTCGGGACAGCTTCACTTGCAGAGGTCTTGCGCGGAATCCAATAAGATAAGAAGGTCAGCGGCGAAGGGATTTATGGTGCTTCCCTCTCCTGTGCGAATAGGACAAAGTTCCTCCTATCCTCTGCCGGCGATCGGGCGCTTGGGATTTGGGTGGCAGGACTCACGGACTCGACGCCGGCCGTGCGGTACAACGAAGGAAACCAGAAACGAGCCGGATCAGACCGGGGAACGTCGCACGGTTTCTGCGGCCAAGCGCAAGTAAAGGCAAAGCAAACGCCAGGCACCCAGGGACGATGCCGACCTCGACGACCATAGAACCGCATCGAATCCAGTCCGCGATCCTCTGTGCCGACGTGCACGGCTACAGTCGACTGATGAGCCAGGACGAAGTCGGGACCTTCGAGCGGGTGACGAGCGCGATCTCTCTGATTCGGTCGCTGATCGGGGACTACGGCGGCCGGGTGGTCCAGACCTCGGGCGACGGCGTCCTCGCGCTCTTCGAAAGCTCGAGCCAGGCGCTGCGCTTCGCGATCGAGATCCAGCGGGAGTTCCGAAACGACGCGGTCTGGAACGCCGACGACCGCCCGGTCGCCTTTCGGGTCGGGATAAACTTCGGCGAGGTGCTGGGCGGTGATTCCAATATCCAGGGTCACAGCGTCAACATCGCCGCACGCCTCCAGGCCATGGCGCGGCCGGGCGGCATCTGCATCTCCGGCGCCGTCCAGCGCAGCGCCGACGACATCGTCGGCATCTCCCTGCGGTCGCTGGGCGTCCAGCAGCTCAAGAACATCGCCGATCCCGTCGAGGTCTTCGCGATCGAGATCAACGGCCAGCGCTCGATCGAGACCCCGCCTCTGCCATCGATGGACCAGCCGCTCGCACCGCCGACCGAGGCCTCTGTCGCGGTCCTGCCGCTGGAGAACCTTTCGGGCGACCCGGGCGACGGCCATCTCTGCGACGGCATCACCGGCGACATCATCACCAATCTCTCGCGCTTCAGGGACCTGCTGGTCATCGCCCGGCACTCGGCCTTTCTGTTCAAGAACCAGGACCTGGCGAACGAGCAGATCGGGCAGATGCTGGGCGTCCGCTATATCCTGACGGGGGGCCTGCAGCGGGCCGGCAGCAAGATCCGGCTCCGGGTCGAGCTCGCCGACGCGGCCTCCGGCCAGGTCGTCTGGTCGGACCGCTACAACGGCGACCTCGGCGACATCTTCGCCTTCCAGGACGAGGTCACGGACCTCATCGCCGCGCGCCTGGCGATCCAGATCAGCGCCGCGGAGCAGCGCCGTCTGGCCACGAGCCCGCCGAAGCTCCTCGCCTACGGCCTCAACCTCCGCGGCCAGGAGATGAGCCTCAAGTACAAGAAGGAGGCCAACCTGCACGCCCGCCGCCTCTTCGAGCAAGCGGTGGAGATCGACCCGGACTATGGCCGGAGCTACGCCGGTCTCTCGCGCACCTTCAATCTTGATTCGTTCTATGCTTGGGTCGATTCACCGGTCTCGGCTCTCGCGAAAGCCGTGGAACTCGCCAAGACCGCTACCACATACGATAGCCTCGATGCGCGTGGCTACGCGGAGTTGGGATATGCTTATCTCTATAGCAAGCGTCATGACGAATCCTTGGCCGCATACGAGCGGGCAACGGAACTAAACCCAAATGACGCGGATATTCTCTCGGACATGGGTGATGCGCTGGTTTTTTCGAACGAGCCTCGTCGTGCCGTCGAGCTTCTAAAACGCGCGATGCGACTGAACCCCTGCTATCCGGACGACTACCTTTGGCATCTCGGAGATGCCTATTTCTCACTGGGTGACTACGAGCAAACGATAAACACACTCCACAAAATGCAAGATCAGTCAGAAGCCCACCGTTTGCTCGCTGCGAGCTATGCCCATCTGGGCGAAGGGAAGCAGGCGCGCCATCACGCCAAGGAGGTCATGAGAATCCATCCAAACTTCTCTATCGCCCATTGGGTCACCGTCCCGCCATTTAAGGACGGCATGCACCAACTGGAAGCACTTATCGAGGGGCTGCGAAAAGCCGGGCTTGAGTAGCAGACCTCGGATCAAATCGAGATGCGCTGCAGCCTGTACTCACTGCCCTGGGTCAATCGCTCCAAGGCTTGCCTTGGCTACCCGTAGCCCGCGCCATCTTTCCACTGAAATGGCCCTTGAGACCGTCGGTCCGGAGTTCGCACTCAAGGAGTATCTCTTCGAAAGTGCCTGCATCGGGATCCAGCCGGATGGAGTGGTCGCCCTTGTCGTAGGACCACACCCGCATATCGTCGGAAAATGAACGGTCCTGGCTCGCCACGCCGGTTCGGTCGGCATCGGCCGGTGCTCGATCGAGTCGTGAGTACGGCAGATCAGGAGAGGGTCGCGGCGCCTCGGGATCGCTTCCGGGACCGTGAACGAGGAACAAGGCCGGTCTCGCCAAGTCGTAGTAGTGGCCCTCGTAGCTGAAGGCGTAAATACGGGCCAGCCTCGCCCCCTCTGCCCTCAACTGGGCCTCGAGGAAATTGTTGTCGCCCAATCGCGGCGGCTGCGGCGGCGGTGGGGGTGGCGGATCCGATCCCATGCAGCCTTCCTGTTGCGACGACTTTGCCGCCGGCTTGCGCAGATCCGGGAGCTTCGCTTGATCGATTTTCAGCTCTTGGAGTTCTCTGCCGTAGAGCAAGACGTTTGTCGGACTGAGTAGCGTTTCGACCACAGTTTCGTTCCCCCTTGAAGAGCTGACAGTTACGAATGCCTGCCTTGGATCTCAAGTTGCCACGCTGGCACGTCGCGGCAACCAGGGTCTGGCACAATTCACGCAGGACGACCGCCGTTAAACGCGCCGGGCGCAGCAAGACCTGATCTTGTCATGCAGGAATCGTCCCCCCGCAGGAGCAATTGCTCGCGGCGAAACTTAGCCGTATTCGACCGAACTCCGCAATGGGTTGCTGTCCGAGACTCCGGAAACTTGGCTCGAGGCTCGACGAAAGCCGCCAGCCATGCCCGAGGTTGACTTTCGCGGCACGGCACCCGATCTCCGATACCCGATCGCCACCTGGAAAAGCGACTGTGCGCAAGCCTTGGATATCCGCTTAGGATTGGTCGGTGCTAGGCTCGCCTATGTTTCAGATCGCTCAGGTAGGGTAGTCGTGCCGCTCGACCATCACCCCTTGCCGCCGCTGACCGACGCCTCCGTGGCCGTCCTGCCCCTGGACAACCTTTCGGGCGACCCGCGCGACAGCCACCTCTGCAAGGGTATTGCCGGCGACATCATCACCAACCTCTCGCGGTTTCGCGACCTGCTGGTCATCGCCCGGCACTCGGCCTTTCTCTTGAAAAACCTAAACGTCGCGAATGCAGAGATCGGGCGGCGGCTCGGCGTGCGCTATCTCCTGACCGGCGCCCTGCAAAGGAGCGGGAGCCGGATTCGCTTCCAAGCGACGCTGACCGAGGCCGCTTCCGGGCATGTTGTCTGGTCGGATCGTCACCTTGGCGACCTCGGCGACGTCTTCGCCTTCCAGGATGAGGTCGCGGACCTCGTCACCGCGCGCCTCGCCGTTCGAATCCGTGACGCGGAGCGCCGTCGGCTCTCGGCCCACCCGCCGGCCGTGCTCGTCTACGGCCTGAACCTTCGGGGCCAGGAACTGAGCCTGAAGTACGAGAAGGACGCCAACCGGCAGGCCCGCCGCCTTTTCGAGCGGGCGATCAAGATCGATCCGGAATACGGGCGGAGCTACGCAGGTTTGTCGCGCAGCTTCAACCTCGACGCCTTCTATGCCTGGGCGGAATCGCCGGAGTCGGCCCTGGATCGCGCTCTGTCACTGGCCAAGATCGCGACGCTGCACGACAGCCACGATGCGCGCGGCTTCGCGGAACTCGGCTACGCCTATCTCTACGGTAAGCGGCACGCCGAATCCCTCGCCGCCTACGAACGTGCGGTCGCATTGAATGCGAACGATGCCGATGTCCTTTCGGAGATGGCCGACGCGCTGGCCTATGCAGACCAAGCCGAACGCGCGCTCGACCTCCTGGCGCGCGCGATGCGGCTCAATCCTCTCTACCCGGACGACTATCTGTGGCATCTGGCCGACGCCCACTTCATTCTCAGCGACTACGAGCAGGCGATCGAAGCGCTCCACAGGATGCAGGATCAATCGGAAGCCCACCGTCTGCTGGCAGCCTGCCACGCATTATTGGGTAACAGGGCGGACGCGCGACGGCACGCCGAAGAGGTCTTGAGAATTCACCCGAACTTCTCCATCGGCCATTGGGGCGAGGCCGCGCCACACAAACAGGACGCGCCTCAGCGGCAAATCTTTATCGACGGCCTGAGATTGGCCGGGCTCAGGTGAGCCGAGAGGCCGAGGCTGCGAGGGTGGGCAGGCCGCCCGGCCCGGCCCTTTCGGCACGCCGTCAGCGGCCTTGCCGGGCCAAGCGCCAGCGTTCGCGGTAGGAAAGCCGGGGACGCGCGGGTTGGTCTTCGGGCGTCAAGGTTCGGGCCGAGAAGGCATGGCTGCGCCCGTCCGGCGGGGCGAGGCGTGGACCGACGGTGACGGCGTCGATCTCGCGCCAGCCGAAATTCTTCTTGATGATCCGCCCGTAGCGGCCGCCGCTGAGCTTGCGATCGACGTCGAGCAGCAGCGTGCCGACGTCGATGTAGTTCAGGTGGTGCGGCGGCAGACGGCCCCAGGTCCTGGCCAGGGCCACGCCCAGATAGTCGCGCGCATCCAGCAGGGCCCGGCGAAATCCCGCAGGGTTCTCCGCATAGGCCTCGTCGAAATACGACTGGATCAGATCTGCGCCTTCGGGGTGACGTTCCAGCCGGTCCGCCAGGTCCTCGACCTCTCCGCTGATCAGCTCCCGATCCAGGAGTTCTTCGTGGAAGACGTCGACGAAGATGTCGAACATCGCCCCGGTCAGGGGTTCCGAAAGGTCGTGCTCGTCCGACCAGCCTTCGGCGAAGGCGGAGAGCTTCACCGCGTTGCTGGCCAGGCGGATCTGGTCGTTCTGCGACAGCTCGCCGAAGCGATTGAGCCGATTGTAGGTGTAGAGATTGCCCCGGCTGTTCTCCAGCAGCCCGTCGACCAGAGAGTCGAAGTGCAGGACCGACAGGAGCGCGACCAGATCGGCCGCGGACTCGTGGAATCCATAGTACTCGCCCACCTCGGTGTCGGGGTAGGGAATCCCGATCGCGGCGTAGATGATCAGGTGGCCGACTTCATGGGCGATGATGTCGAAGTTCGAGCTGAAGGGCTGCAGCTTTCCGTCCTCGCCGAGATCCGCCCCGAGCTCCAGGAAGCCGAAGCCCGCCTGGGCGTTGTCGAAGTGCGGGAAGAGAGAGATCTCGAGCCGGTCGTGGTCGCGCCCGAAGTGCCACTCGACGGGACGGCCAAAGTAACCCTCCCATACATCGAGAACGAAGCGTACGGCACCGAAGGCGTGCGCCGCCTCGAACTGTGGCGTGCCGGGTTCGAGGTGATCAAAATGCCCCTGTTGGCTCGGCTCGGCCGGCGGCTGTGTCTGGCCGTTCCACGGCGGGAGGTAAAGGCGGACGTCGCCCCGGGCGCCTTGATGAAAGCCGTAAGGCCGCGGCTTGCCCACGGGATCGACGACGAACATCCGGTCATCGGAGGGTCCGGGTCCAAGGCTCCGGGCCGGGGAGGACACCCAGACCGTCTCGGGCTCGCCCCCGGGATCCAGGAAGGGGGCCTGAGGGAAAAGCCTGAACCTGGTGCCCTCAGTTCTTAAGTCTCGGATGTCGCGCCACATCGCCGACTAGGTCTTCCACCGGCTCGCCGCTCGCATCGGGATTCCGCCCCCCAGTTCCGCCCCCTCCGGCATGGCGCCAATATAGGTAGTCTCGGGTTATCAGGCGATAGAATTCATCGAGACTGCCCAGCCCGAGTCCCTCCACGAAGCCGGACAGGTCTTCGGGAACGGGCCCCTCGACCCGCGTGCCGAAGTACCAGCGCAGCAGCGCCGGCACCCGCTTCTCCCTATCGATGACCGAATCGTCGAGGAGGCTGCCCGAGAAGACGTCCTCGGGCCGCGGATCCTCGTAGCCGAGTTGCTGGACCAGATCGCGCTTCTCACGGGCGCGCTGCGCCAGCGCGGCATAGCGCCCGGTCAGGCGAAGCTGGTTCAGCATCTCCGCTTCGAGCCCCGGCCAGGACGAAAGGCTCAAGCCTTTTCGCTTGCCTTCCTCCGCCATCAGGCGGTCGAACGCCGACGGCGAGAGGTCGTTCTCCTGGCACCAGCGCTGAACGTCGCTGAGCTTGAAAAGCCTGCGCGCCCGGCGAAAGGCCTCGAAGGCGTCCTTCCGCGGGTCACCCGCCCCCGAGTCGGCTTTGCGCTCGGCCTCGCGCAGCGCGAGAAGGCGAAGCGCGGCCGCGTCCCGCAGGGCCCCGTAGTCCGCCGGCTCCAGGCGCGCTTCGTCCAGAAGCCAGGGTGCAAGCTCGGCGTCGACCGGGGATCGGCCAGCCAGCATTGCCTCGTCGAGAGCGCTGAGCCAGAGCTCCGAGCTTTCAAGCTCGAACTTGGGCTCGAAGGGCGGCGGGTCGCCTGCGAGGAAGCGGGCCATCTCGCCCAGCATCTCGAGGGCGTCGTCGCGCTTGAGATCGACCTTCGCCTGCCGCCGCCAGCAGTCGAGCGCCGCGATCTCCTCTTCGGGAAGCCCGCGCGCACGTCCTTCGGCCAAGAGCCCGTCCCAGCTGCGGTCCTGATAAAAGCTGGCCTTGGCGATCGAGGTCAGGAGCGCGGCGGCCTCCGCGCCGAGAATCCCCTCTTCGGCCGCCCTGCGAATCGCCTCGCGGAGGCAGATCATGGCCTCGCTCAGCGGCCGGAAGCCCATCTCAGGCGGGCCGTGCAGAACCGCGACCTCGTCGTCGTCCTCCAGCGCCCCGTCCCGGAAGGCCTCGAAGATCCGGCCGACGCCGCGCATCCCGAAGCCGTATAGCTCGGAAGCCCGGAGCGCGCCCATGCTGCCCGCACCGAAGACATGGATGCCCTGCTGCATCGCCCAGAGGATTTCCTTGTGCCAGGGGGCCGGCGTTCCATCGAAAAAGCCGTCGACGATGCCGATCGCTCTGGGCTTCGCCTGTGCGATCCAGAGCACGTCGCCTTGGCGCGCGGGGGGCAGGGCGGTCATCGCGAAACGGTCCTCGATCTCGGACGCGTTCAAGCTCGGACCGGCGAAGACGTAGGCCTCGGAGCGATCCGGGACTCCGCGGCGCAGCGGCCGCGGCGCGGCCTCCTCCTCTGCCGCCTCCTCCGTCCCGCAGCGCAATCCGGGGACGACGACCCGCACGACGGGCAGGCCGACCTCCGGCTTGGTCAGATCCACGACGGCGACTTCCTTCAACCCGACCGCTTCGAGCGATTCGAGGATGTGAGCGATGTCCTCCTCGAAGCTCGGCGCGTCATGGCTCGGCACCTTGGAGAAATCCCGCGCTGCCGGGCCTTCCGCGATCAGCCCGAGCGCCAATTCGGACCTTCGGCGTCGGCGTTCGCTCTCGAACTCGGCGGGTGACATGTCGTCGCGCGCGGCGGCAATGTAGGTTGCGCGCACCTGAGCCGCCTCGGTCAGCGCCCGGATCAGGGCGGTGCCCCGGTCCGGATGGCATCCGGCCCCCCGGGCGGAATGGAAGACCTCGCCCCTGGCATCGGCGATCAGGCATTCGAAGGCGGCAATTCCGATCTCCGTGGTTGTGTCCCAGACGGCGAAGGAGATCTCGGCTCGCCTGAAGGTCTCGAGCAGCGCCTTGCAGTCCTCCTGGTCGATGCTCGCCGGGTCGATCCGCCGGCCAATGCGCGCCCGGCGCCCCAGCAGCGACCACGCAGCAGTCGCCTCGCGTTCGATCACCTCGCACAGGCCGTGGCAGACCGCTTCCGCCATGTCGTTGCCGCTTGCCAAGCCGTTGGTGGTCGCCAGAAAGGTGCCGGCCCCCGGCGGGCGCTGCCGCGTGTAGTCCGCGGACACGAGCTCGTAGGGCACACAGACCCCGGCTGCCGAAAAGAGCTCCTGCCCTTCGACCCAGAGCAGCTTGCGGCCCCGGTCGAGGCGGCTGCCTTGCGGACGTGGCAAGGTCTCCAGATCGATCACCCTGCGCCGGGCGGCCAGATCTCTCGGGCTGGCGAAGACGACCGGGTTGTCGACCCGCTCGGCATGGTGCAGCTCGATCGCCTCCATCACACCCGAAGCCTTCGCGGCGGCCAGGGACAGCCCCTTCCCCTGCGAGACCGAAACCGAGCGGGCGTTCGGGCGGACCACCATGACGACCGGAACGCCGATCCGGTCGAGCCCGGTGACGTTGGCGACCCGTGTGATTCCCATGCCGGGCAAAAAGGGAGCGGCGCGCGCCAGGGTCTCATCCGGCGCCAGCGAGCGGTGCGTGCCCTGCAGGAAGCGCTTCGGGGTCCTGGACCCGAGATCCAGGAAAACGGCAGCCGCGCTATCGCTGTCCGACACCCTGCGCCCCGCTACGCATCCAGTTTGAGCCCCCACGCTTGACCTGCGGCCTTCTGCGATGGCCGCGCTCTGCGCGCCCGAGCCGAACCCGCCAAGAGGAGGACTTTAGCCCGCAGGGCGCAAACGGCAACTGCGTGGAAATCCGTTCAGGATCAGGCCGGGCCTAGCCCTTGTCCCGCAGCAGGCGCGCCTTCTCGCGCTCCCAGTCACGGCGCTTCTCGGTTTCGCGCTTGTCGGCCTTTTTCTTGCCGCGGGCGATGCCGAGCTCGCACTTGGCGAAGCCGCGGTCGTTGAAATAGATCTTCAGCGGCACCAGGGTGACCCCCTCGCGCTGGATCTGGCCGATCAGCCGGGCGATCTCCCGCCGCTTGAGCAAGAGCTTGCGCGGCCGCTTGGGCTCGTGGCCCTCGCGGGCGGCCGGCGCGTACTCCGAGAAATGCGCGTTGATCAGCCAGATCTCGCCCTCCCGCTCGCGGGCGTAGGCCTCCTTGATCGAGACCTTGCCGGCGCGCAGGGCCTTGACCTCCGAGCCCGTCAGCATCAGGCCAGCCTCGATTGAGCTCTCGATGAGGTAGTCATGACGGGCACGGCGGTTCTGCGCCGCGATCCTGAGGGGCTCTGACATGTCGCGCTATCCACTTGGGGCGCTTTTACTAGCGGGAGAGGCCGGGGAAGTCACGTCCCGCGTCGCTCACCCTATCACTCCGCAAGGGCCGGCAGATCCGAGGAGAAGGCGGCCAAGGCAACCACGGCAAGCATCGCCAGGGCCATGGCGAGGTTGATCCGGCGGGCCGCGGCATGGCTCAGGGCCAGGCGCTTCAGGCTGGTCCCGGCGTAGAGCCAGATCAGGTGGATCGGCGTGGCGATGGCGGTGTAGACCACGACCTTGCCGGCGATTTCCAGCAGCGGGCTCTCCGGATGGAAGGCGAAGCCGCTGAACAAGGTGGTCATGACCGCATAGGCCTTGGGGTTGATCACCGAGAGCGTGGCGCCATTGAGAAAGCCGAGGGGCCGATCGGCCTCCATGATCCCGACCCGGGCGCCCGCCGTCGCGACCCGAAAGGCGACGTAGAGCAGGTAGGCCAGCGAGGCGGCCAGCAGGACACCGCGCAGCAGGGGATAGGCAAAGACCACCGCCGCCAGCCCGGTCACCACCGCCGCCATGACCAGCAGCGATCCGAAGACCACGCCCCACATGTAGGACAGCCCGGCCCGGAAGCCGAAGGCCGCCCCGGCGCCGGCCGTGGTCAGCACCCCGGGCCCAGGCGTGATCAGCAGGAAGAAGACGGCGAGCGCGAAGGTCAGCATGGCGCCGAGGGGCCGGCCGCGCGCCGCCGCCCTGCGTCGTTCCGATCTGCCGCCGGTGCCTAGTTCAAGAGGCCGGCGTGGACCATGGCCTCGCGGACCTTGGCCTGCGCCGCCTCGCTCGCCGGGACCAGCGGCAGGCGCACCCGGCCGTCGCCGTGGCCGAGCAGCGAGGCCGCGTACTTGACCGGGGCCGGGCTGGTCTCGCAGAACAGCGCCCGGTGCAGCGGCATCAGGCGGTCGTCGAGCTCGCGCACCGTCGCGACGTCGCCGGCCCGCCAGGCCTCCTGCAGCTGGGCGCAGAGCCGCGGCGCCGCGTTGGCGGTGACCGAGATGCAGCCGTGGCCGCCGAGCGAGAGGTAGGGCACGGCGGTCGGGTCCTCGCCCGAAAGGTAGGTGAAGTCCTCGCCGATCAGCCGGCGCAGGTCGGCCATGTAGACCAGGTCCGCCGTGGCGTCCTTGATGCCGACGAGATGCGGCAGCTTTGCCAGGCGCGCGACCGTTTCCGGCTCGGCCCGGACCGAGGTCCGCGCCGGCACGTTGTAGAGGATGATCGGGATCTCGACCGCGTCGTGGATCGCCTTGTAGTGGGCGTAGAGGCCGTCCTGGCTCGGCTTGTTGTAGTAGGGCGTCACGACCAGGACCGCGTCGGCCCCGGCCTCCTTGGCGTGGCGGGTCAGGTCGATGGCCTCGGCCGTGGAGTTGGAGCCCGTGCCTGCGATGACCGGCACCTTGCCCTTGGCGACCTCGACGCAGAGCTGGACGACGCGTTTGTCCTCTTCGTGGGAGAGGGTCGGAGACTCACCCGTGGTGCCGCAGGGCACGACGGCATGGCTGCCCTCGTCGATCTGCCACTGAACAAAGTCCTGGAAGGCCGTCTCGTCCACCGCGCCGTTGGCGAAGGGGGTGATGAGCGCGGGGATCGAGCCCGTGAACATGGGGCCAGACATGGCTGCCTCGTCTGCCGGGGTTGAAGCTCAAAGGGCCCGGTCGGCGGTCGTCCCTCCTCACCGGACCCAGGAGAGGCAGAATACCGGGGCGACCGGGGCGTCACAAGGGCGCTCAGCGGCACGTCGAAGCCGACCGAACAGGCGCTCAGGGGAAGTAAGACAGCTCAGGCCGCCGGATAAAGCGGAAGTCGGCGCGGCGACACCGAGGGAATTATCCTAATCTCGCTCTTTCGAGACCTCATCCCGCGCCCAGCCCAGCACCCAGTTGGAAGCGCTGCGAGGGACACGACAGGGAGCTTCAGGCCTGGCCGGCGTGATCGGCTTCGGAGCTCGTCTGGGAACAGAGCAGCTGCAGCGCGGTCGCGATGACGAAGGCGAGGACGTAGAAGAAGGCGATCCCCACGGTGTAGATGACATACCAGGCCTGGAGGAACTGCGCCTTGAGGATGTCCGCGGACGCCAGCAGGTCGAAGACCAGCATCACGCCGAAGAACCAGGTTAGGAGAAAGAGGAAGTTGCGCCAGATATCCGAGATTTGCGCGACGAAGAGGTAGACGCCCAGAATCGCGAGGGCCAGGACCAGGCCGTAGGCGGCCTGGACGAGCGGTCCGCCGACGCTCCAGGCCAAGCTGACCCCGAGACCGACCGCAAAGAACGCCGCGCAGGTGAGAATTCTGCAAAGCCGGTTGTTCGTCATCTGGGCGCCTCTCAGAGGTTCAAGACGAGCGTGGGAAAGCCGGCTCGGTCGACCCTCCCCGTTAATCTTCGTGACCAAGATCTTCGACGATTTTGTGGCAAGCGCCTGCGCCGCGGGACGCGAGGCCCGCAACCTCCGATCCCCTCCTTCCCTCGAGCTCGGTGGGACTGACGGAAAAGTGATTGCTCTCCATCCAAGCCCTGCCGGTCGACTCAGGCGTGACCACAGGACACACACAGAATTGTCCCAGCCTGCGTCCGGCCCACCGGCGTTCCGTTTGTCTACGAACGGCCGTTTTTTAACGTTTCTTAACCATTGGAAGCGGCGGCGGCGCTGCCTTCCGCCGTCGGCCCGCGTTCCGACTGACACAGGGGCACCACAGGTTTAGCGATGGAATGTTGCACCCATGTCACGTCCAGGTGAGCAAGGTTAAGTCATTCCTATTTCAGCGCGAATCGGCGCTCGAGGCGGTTCGCCAATGAGATTTTCGACCACGCGTCACAGGCCGACGCGAACTCGGGAGGAAACCATGAAGGTATTACCTCAGGGTCCAGCTGTTTGCTCGCGGGGGCAAACGGCGCCAACTCCTTGGCACTTAGCCGCCACGCTATCGTTCGTGTTCATCCTCGCAGGCGCGTCGACAATCGACCAGGTCCGGGCGGAAGCCACTCCGGCCGACGAGAAGACCGAAGCCGCGGCCGAGGCCCAGGACGGCGGCGAAGCGCATACCGATCTCTACGACGAGACGCTCTATCCGACCGCCGCCCAGTGCGGCGAGTGCCACGAGCAGATCTATTACGAGTGGTCGTCGTCGCAGCACGCCTACGCCTCGATCTCGCCGATGTTCCACAAGTTCGAGCAGAAGTTCCAGGACCTGACCCAGGGCACGGTCGGCTCCTTCTGCGTCCGCTGCCACGCCCAGGTCGGCACGCAGCTCGGCGAGCCGCGCGACATGCCGCTGTGGGAGCGCTCCCAGGTCTCGCGCGAAGGCGTGACCTGCATCACCTGCCACCGGGTGAACCAGGAGTACGGCAAGGTCAACGGCGAGCGCCGCATCGTCCCCGGCAAGATCTACGAGCCGATCTACGGCAGCGGCGAAAAGAGCATGATCAACGAGGTCATCGAGAACAAGGAGACCTACACCGTCGCGACCAAGGAAGGCGAGCGCGGCAACGAGATCCACGGCGGGATGGTGAAGTTCGAGCAGATCAGCAAGTCCGAGTTCTGCGTCAGCTGCCACCAGGTCGCGGTCAACCTCGGCATCAAGCTCGAGATCGTCTGGGAACAGTATCGCGACAGCCCGGCCCGCGAAGCCGGCATCACCTGCCAGGACTGCCATATGGGCAAGGAGCCCGGCAAGCCGAGCGGCTACGCCACCGCGCCCTCGGCCATCGTCGGCGGCCGTGAGATCAACCCAGGCCGCAAGCACGCCGACCACCGCTTCATCGGCCCGGGCTATTCGATCGCCCATCCCGGAATCTTCCCGCACAACAAGAACGCGCAGGTCTGGACCGTCAGGGACTGGATGCAATTCGATTGGCGGGCCGGCTGGGGCTCGGTCGAGTTCGAGGACAATCTCGCCGACGGCCTGATCGAAGTCGATTTTCCCGAGGTCTGGGCCGATCCGGCCGATCGTGAGGAAGCCTGGATCGTGATCGAAGAGAACTTCGAGAAGCTGGCCGAGCGGCGCAAACTGCGGCACCAGGTCATGGAGAACGGCAGCCACGTCGACGGGCCCTTCTTCGAAAGCGACCCGGAGGTCGGCGAGGACCTGGAGTTCTCCTACAACATCAAGAACCTGAACTCCGGCCACAACCTGCCGTCCGGCTCCCTGGGCGCCCAGCCGCAGATCTGGGTCAACGTCGCCCTGATCGACCCCGACGGAAAGAACATCTGGGAATCGGGCTACGTCGACAAGAACGGTGACATGGCCGACCTGCACAGCCTGGAGGTTGCGGCCGGCAACATTCCGACCGATCAGCAGCTGGTGAATTTCCAGACCAAGTTCATCACCACCAACGTCAAGGGCACCGACCGCGAGATGTACCTGCCGGTGAACTTTGACGTCGACCCGCTGCCGCACCTGAGGCCGCCGCAGGTCCCGACCAGCGTCCTCAACCATCCGCCGCTGGTACGCATGGAGAACCACTCCCTTCCGCCGCTCGGCGAGGAGACCGCCGCCTACGACGTCCCCGGCGATCTGATCAAGAAGCCCGGCAAGTACCGCCTCGCCTTCCGCATGCGGAGCCGGGCCGAGCCGATCTACTTCATGCGCTTCGTCGAGGCGACCAAGGAGATGGAGCAGCGGATGAATGAGAACATGATGGACTTCCACGTCTACTCCGTGGAGTTCGACGTGAAGTAGGCATGCCGCAAGGCCCAGGGCCGGCGGACCCGCGACGCGAACCCACCCGTGTCGGGGTCCGCCCGCCCGGGGGCCTGCCAATCCCAAGAAAGAAAACCGAGGCCCGGACTGCAAGGATTGCAGGGGCCATTGACCAAGGGGAACGACACCCCCGTGAAAAGGGAGGGACGAGGGCACATGCGCTACAGGACTGCGAGCGCCACCGCCTTGGCCACCATTGCACTCGCCGCCGGCGGCTTCATGGCCCCGGCCGTCGGCGCCGAACCGCAGAGCGGCGACAAGGTCACCCTGCGGATCGCCGCCTCGGGAAGCGGCAACCTGGACCTCTGGTCGAAGCTTCCGGGCGGCCAATCGGCCGCCGCCCGGGCCCGGGACGCCAGCGACGAGAGCGGGGCCGGCAGCGAGGACACGGCCGCCTACCGCGGCGTCCTGCCGACCGAACCGGCGTCCCCGGCAGCACCCCGGGAGCGGAGCACCGAGACCGCGGATCCCGCAAGGGCAGAGCCTGAGGTAGACGATGAGCCGGGATTCTTCGCCCGAGCCAGAGCGCTGGTCACCGGCTACTTCTCTTCCGAGCCCGAGTTCGACGGCGATGACCGGCAAAGCTATCGCGCCAAGCTGCCCACGGCCGAAGCCGATGGCCAAGCGCCGCAGCGCCGCGGCCCGGCCGACTTCGAACGACAGTACGCGGCAGCCGGCGGCGCGGTCAGCGGTGAGGCCGGCGAAGCCTTCAAGGCTTCGCCGGGCGTCAAGCGCCTGGACGACGCGGACGAGCACGGCTTTGGCGACGACCCTGCGTACAACAAGGAGTACAACGCCGACGGCCAGGTCGACATCTACGGCGGCAAGACCGAGGTCGACCCGCCGCGACCGCCGATCGAACTCGGCCGCAAGCAGTACACCGAGGGCGAGTACGACGAGAGCAGCACGATCTTCGGGGTCAAGAACCCGCTGATCCCCGGCCTCGCAGTCTATGGCGACTCCCGTACGGCCGTCGCCTACAACAACAACAAGGGCGACCACCTGTCCCAGGTCGCGACGCGGCTCAACATCGACATCGACTTCAAGATCACCGGCACCGAGCGGATCCACGCCTTCTTCCAGCCGATCCAGGACGGCGGCCAGTTCACCCGCTACGAGTTCGCCGGCGAGGGCGCGGACAAGAGCCTCAACAAGGAATTCGACTACGAGCCGCAGAGCCTGTTCTTCGAGGGCGACATCGGCGCCATGTGGGCCGGCATCACCAACGAGTACCAGGATTTCGACCTTCCGATCACCGTCGGCCTTTACCCGCTGTTCCTGCAGAACGGCATCTGGGCCGACGACTTCATCGGCGGCGCGGCGATCTCGATCCCGGCGCAGAACTCGCCCGCGCTGGGCATCTCGAACTTCGACGTCACCTTCTTCGGCGCCATCAACGACGTCACCAACCCCGGCGTCCTCAACGACGATGGCAAGCTGGAGGGCAACGACGTAAACGTCTACGGCGTGACCGCCTTCCTCGACGCCCTGGACGGCTACTGGGAGCTCGGCTACGGGGCCCTGCACGGCTACAACGACCGGGAGGGCCTGCTGGCCCACTTCCTGACCGCGGCCTACTCCCGGCGCTACGCCAACACGCTGTCCAACTCGACCCGGGTGTTCTGGAACTTCACCAACATCGGGGGCCTGAAGCTCGGCGGCGACAACAACGACCAGAACGTCGACGGCTTCGCGATCATCTCCGAGAACAGCCTGATTTCGGGCCTGCCGAGCACCCTGGTCCCCTACGCCAACTTCTTCTTCGGCCGCAACACGCCGCAGCCGCTGGTCGAGGACGAGGGCATCCTGAAGAACGTCGGCATCAACTTCGAGACCGACGCGCTGACCGGCTTCCCCAAGCTGGACGACACCGGCTCCAACACCTGGGGCGGCGCGCTCGGCCTGCAGTACCTTTTCGACCTGGACCAGCAGATCGTCTTCGAGGTCGCCATGGTGCAGCCCTTCGACGACCCCGTCGTCGGCGCCGAGGATCCGCAGTACGGCTTCGGGATCCGCTACCAGATCCCGATCACCCGGGCCTGGCTGATCCGCGCCGACGCCACCTACCAGATCCTGCGGGACGAGGCCGACAACAAGGGCATCCGCTTCGAGGTGCGCCGCAAGTTCTGAGGCCGGCAGACCGGCGCGGAGCGCCGACAAGGTTCGGAGGCAAAGACGAAAAAGGAACGGAAAGACACGATCACCGAAGAAATGGACGTTCGCTCCCCCCAAAAACCTCGCGTTCGTCCTGGAAGCGCGCGCCGCCCCCCCTCGGCGCGCGTTTTCTTTATTTCGCCGGACTTGCGCGCTCTGTGTCTTTTCTGCGACCCGACGCGCGCGCTGGCCACCGGCCGCCGCGTCCCTGCTATGATCAATGGCATAGGCGGCGCTTTCGAGAAGAGGAACATCACCGTGCGGAAATACAGCCTCATCTACACCCTGGCCGTCGCCCCCCTTCTGGCCGCATCCCTGGCCCTGGCCGATTCCATCTTGCCCTTCACCACTTATCAGGAGGTCGACAAGATCACCCCCTCGGACGGCTCCTTCAGCCAGGAGCTGGCGGCCGACTACAAGGCCTTCACCCTCTACGAGGCCGAGGAGATGAACGACTGGCTCGACGCCGAGGTCTTCGCCCAGAAGGCCCTGCGGGCGAACGAGGGCCAGGCCGTGCAGCCCGAGGACCCGGCGGACTGGAACATCGCCGAGGTCCACCGCCCGACCCTGGCCGCAGCGCGCGGCAAGCTGGTCACCGCGCTCGACGGCGGCGGCCGCGACAAGGCGCCGGAGCTGGCCGCCGAGGCCCAGGCCAAGTACGACTGCTGGGTCGAACAGCAGGAGGAAGGCCACCAGGCGGACCACATCGCCGCCTGCCGCGGCGAGTTCGAGGCGGCCCTGGCCAAGCTGGAAGCCGCCATGGCGCCGAAGGCGGTCGCCGCCCCCGCCGCGACCCCGGCCCCGGCACCGCCGGCGCCCGAGAAGACCGTCGCCGCCGGGCCGAAGTTCACCGTCGGCGAGGAAATCGCCCGCACCGTGATCTACTTCGGCTGGAACCAGGCGGCGATCACCACCGAGTCCCAGGCCCGGATCGACGCCCTGGTCGAGCAGATGGGCGACATGCGCGACATCATCCTTTTCGTCGAGGGCCACGCCGACCGCTCCGGGCCGGCGGACTACAACGTCAAGCTCTCCGAGACCCGGGCCCAGACGGTGCGCGCCGAGCTGGTCCGCCAGGGCATGAACGTCGGCGAGATCGACAAGCTGGAGCTGGAGGCCAGGGGCGAGGACAACCCCGCGGTGCGGACCCCGGACGGCGTCCGCGAGGCGGCCAACCGCCGGGTCGAGATCGTGGTCCGCGGCCTGGTCACCAAGGCGATCCCGACGACCGCAGCGACGACCCAGTAGGGGCTTCGCCCCCTGCGCAGGGCCGGGGCGGCTGCCGGAGCCGCTCCGGTCAGCCGCCGCGCCGGTACCAGGTGGTGATGCGGTAGGCCTTGCGCGGCCCCCGGACGCGGTGGCGGAGGACGAAGCGGCCGTCCGGCAGGAAGGCGTAGCGCGTCAGGTAGAGGTCCGCGGCGCAGAGGTGCCGGGCCCGGCCGCGCCGCCAGCCCCGCCGGTCGGCGGTCAAGGCGATCTCGTGGAAGAGCCGCGGCGGCATCTCGGCGAAGTAGACCGCGAAGCCGTCGGGCCGCGGCCGGTAGAGGTAGCACCGCTCGGCCGCGACCGTGACGCCGTTCGCCAGGCGCAGTTCCCCCGCCTCCCGGTAGGCCAGGCCGCCCGCTCCGTCCGGCGCGAAGACCGCCGAGCCCTCCAGCCCGCCGCCGGGCTCGATGCGCC
Organism: Kiloniellales bacterium; assembly: GCA_030066685.1. Taxonomy (NCBI): domain Bacteria; kingdom Pseudomonadati; phylum Pseudomonadota; class Alphaproteobacteria; order Rhodospirillales; species Kiloniellales bacterium. The sequence continues at coordinate 35,530 of JASJBF010000029.1, forward strand.
GGGCGATCTCCCAGCGGCCGGCCAGGCGATCGAAGACCGCGCCCGGCCCGCCCCAGGCCCCCTCCGGCGCCGGCGCCGCGGCCCGGCGTTCCCGCCTCACGGTTTCCTCGACACCCATGCGCTTCTGCTTAGCCGGCCGAACGCGACCCTGTCCAGCGGCGCAGAAGCGCCGGCGCCGCGCGGCGCCAGGCTCAGCGGCCGGAGGTGGTATTGACGCCGACGGTGATGGACAGGACGATCAATGTCACAAGGGTGAGGAAGATGGCGGCGCCGATCAGCAGGTTCTCCTCCGGCGTGTCGACCACGTTGGGCTCCTCGTAGAAGGTGACGTAGGCCTCCTGGCCCTCGAAGTCCGCGGGCTCGCCGCCGACCGTGCCGGGGGCGTAGGCCCAGGCCGAGATCAGGTTCACCGCCGGGCCCTCGAGCCGGAAGTCGCTGGACTCCAGGACCTCGACCTTCTCGACCGCCCCGGTCGCGCTGACCGCGAAGCGCAGGCGCACCCAGCCGTCCAGGCTCCCCTCGATCGGCGGCTCCTCGAGCTCCTGCTGCCGGTAGACCGGCTGCGGCGGCGCGCGCTCCGCCGCGGTCTCCTCCGCCGCGACCTCGCTTTCGGCCGCAGCGGCCCCCGCGGCGGGGTCGTCGAGCGCCAGGGGATCCAGGCTCACCCGGTAGTTGGTGCAGCCGGCCAGCGCCAAGGCGAGGCAGACCAGCAGACAGAGTCCCCGGTTCAGGCGCGTCCTGACCTGCAGCATCGACCGGGCCTCCCTCCACCCAAGGACCGCCTCCGTTCGATGGTCTACCTTAGCAGAGACCGCGCCGCGACGCCCCGCCGGTCACAGAAGGCACACCCGCGCCGCAGAAATGCTCTCGGGAGGTTTGGATTGGGAAGATCCGAAAGCACAATAGCAATGGCCGCCCGCTAGGCGCCAAGCGCTTCGTCTAGCGCCTGGAGCGCCGCCTCGGCCGGCCCCTCCTGCCTCGGAAGCCGGACGTAAGCCGAAGGAGGAGGATCGAGGATAGCGAAACAAGTATACCGTGGAGCTGTAGATAAAGTCGCAGAACAAAACCGGTGCCGCAACAATCGAATCGGTTGCAAGACCAGCTTGACTCTTAGTTGCGCAGCGAGGCTGGCTTGCGAATCAATCCTGCGCCTCGAGCGCTTCGAAACAGTTTTTTAACACCCAAACTGTCTCCTGAATTCCAAAATGTTTATCGAGCTCTCGTCTCCGGAAGCTCGAAATTAGAGTGCGTTGCCACAGAGAATTCAGCGCAGTCTTCACTCCAAAGTGTCAGGCGAAATCGATAGCTATATGGGGCTCCACTCTCGTCTTCCATAATTCTGGAAGCTTCATATCTGAAGATGTAGCCGAAGTCGTCGCTACGAGTGATCCTTTCGCTCTCCAGCACGGCACCTAGAAGGATAGCAAGCTCATGTCTTTCTTTGTTCAAGCAATCCAGTCTAGCAAGATCGCTTTCATCAAGCTCCTGTTCATCTTGGTTCGGCACAACTGGTGGTGACTGCATATTTGCAAACTCCATGCCGTCAGGATGGTACCATGTTGGGGCGAGCACAACAGCTATTGCTGTGCATAGGGAATGAAGAAACATGCGATTTTCATGGCCTGTTTTTTGGGGGAAGCTCACCTATAGGGTCCGTAAATGGAGGTACATAAACCGGTCTCTGCCCTTTCGAATGATGTACGGATCCCCCGCCATTTCGAGACTTCTCTGGAGGGAAAGAAGTCCACATCTCGCGGATCGCCGGTGTGGTTTGCGTCAGATCCTCATTGTTATAGCACATCTTTAGTGTCAGCCGGCATTCCCTATAGAGGAAATTTGCTTCGTCCACGTAACCCTTATCGAACAATCGTTCTCCATTCATTACACACACGTAGAATCCGGCCTCGCAGGCATGCTGGCCACCGCGTGGATCTTTAGCTAGCTGTGTCCTATCAACCACGTGGTCGGAATAAAGATCCTGCGCTCTGGTTCCCGACAACTCGTGGTCAGGATAGTTCTGCTGATCGGAAAGCACGCCTGTTGGCGGCTCGTTTGACGCTTGCGCGAGCTGCAAGCCGCTGCTCGTTTTGCTGAACCCGCCGCTCGCCATCTGGGTCTGACGAGGGGATCGGCGATTGCCGCTGCTTTCAGCTTCTTCTTTGAATGCCGATTGCGAAGCGAAGGCGGCGCCGTGGGCCGCGGCGGCGAGGACTTTGAAGCCAATTTCTCCGCCCCCGCCCTGGCTTCCGCCCATCCCGGCGGAGAGGCCTTCGGAGAATTGCCCGAGGGCGTCACCAATGGCGTAGGCGGTTCCAGCGGCCATAAGGGTGTCCATGAGCCCCCCGCCGGCCCGCAGCGTCACAAGCCCAGCGAAGAAGGCCGCCCCCCAGGGCCCAAAATAGCTGGCAAGAGCCATTCCGATCATCTGGCCGATGGAGTTGGTCAGGAAGAAGTCCCGGATACCGAAGGGATCGGGCAGGGAGAAGAAGGCCTCGGCCGCCGACTTCACGGCGTCGTCGACCGCGTTGAAGGCCTTGGAGATGGCCTTGCCCGCGTTCTTGAAGAACTTCTTGATCTTCTTGAAGAAGAAACCCGAGGGGTCGGTGTAGCTGAGCGGGTTGTTGCCGACGTAGCTGTAGCGGTTGAAGGCCTGGGTCGCGGTCGGGTCCGGCACGAAGGGATCGGCCGAGAGGAAGCGGCCCAACGTCGGGTCGTAGACCCTTCCGTTCATGTGGATCAGGCCGACGGAGTCCAGGTGCTCGTGGGCGGTGAAGCCGCGCGGGGTCTCGGCGTCGGGGCTGGCCGGGTCGCCGGCGGTCCAATCGGCCAGCCTGCGCTTGCCGTGAGAATCGAAGGAGAGGCGCTCCACGACGGCGCCGGTCTCGCCGGTGATGGACTCGATCGAGCCCAAGTGGTCGCGGTGCAGGTAGCGCGCCTTGTTGGTGGCCGGCAGGTCGTCGTCGAAGACGGTGTGGATCGCGACGGTGCCGCCAGCCGTGATGTAGTGCACCAGCTCGTCGGGGCTGCCGAAGCGGGTGCGGCGCTCGTAGGCGCCGAGGTAGACCACCTCGCGGCTGACGCCGCCCTCGACGATGTGCTGCTTGATACGCGCCCGGTCGGGGCCGTAGGTGAAGCCGGCCTCGTCGCCGGTCGCGATCTCCCGGATGAGGGTCGGCTTGTTGAAGGAGGCGTAGGTGATATCGCGGCCTGCGCCCGAGATCATGTTGCCGTTGTCGTCGTAGCCGTAGGTCTCGCCGCCCGCCGCGGTCACCGCGTGGGGACGTGCGCTGTCGTAAGTGTAGCTGCCGACGTCGGACTTGGTCTGGATGTTGCCGAGGCTGTCGTAGGTGTAGGCCGTGGTCGCCAGGGTGCCGCCGCCCGCGCTGGTGTCGACCAGGCTGGTGGAGGTCAGGCGGTTGAGGCCGTCGTAGAGGAAGTCCTCTTGCCGGCTCTGGCGCAGGTCGGCGCGCTGCCTGAGATTGCCGAGCAGATCGAAGTCATAGGTCAGGTCCTGGATCACGGATCCGGCCAGGTCGGTCACGATGCCGTCGATCAGGCCGGTCCTGGGATCGAAGGCGCGCGCGGTGGTCACGCCGTTGCCCAGGGTCTCGAGCGTCACCTGGCCCTCGGCGTTGACGGCATCGGCCTCCCAGAAGACCGTGGGACCGCCGTCCTCGGACACCGAGGCCAGATAGCCCCTCGTGTTGTAGGTGTTCCGCACCGCGAATCCGGAGGGATAGGTCTGGGTCTCGACCCGGCCGGCGGCGTCGTAGGTCACGCTCGAGGTGTAGTTCACTCCGTCGATGGTGGTGGTGGTGGCGCTGGGCCGGCCGAGCCCGTCGTAGCTCTGGGTCTCGAGGTAGCCATCGGGTGCCGTCACGGAGTGCAGCTTCCCGATGCCTTTAGCCGCGCTGTCGTAGAACCACTCGGTGGTGCCCTCGGGCTCGACCCGCCGTTCCAGGCGGCCCAGGGTGTCGTAGAAGAGCTCGACGCTCTGGGTCTTGGCGTCGGTCTGGGAGATCAGCTCGCTCAGGACGTTGTAGTCGTAGGTCCAGAAACCCATGTCCGGGTCGTCCATGGAGGTCTTACGGCCCCGGATGTCGTAGGCCATGGCCGTGACCACGCCGCCGGCGTTGGTCTCCAAGAGATTGCCGAAGGGGTCGTAGGCATAGGTGATCGCGGTGCCCAGGTTATCGGTCGCCTCGACCAGATCGCCGATGGCGTTGCTCCGCCGGGTCTCGACCTGGTCGAGCGCGTTGGTCGAGGTCGTGGTCAGGCCGGCGTAGTCGGTGCTGGTGAGGCCGCCGTCGGGCTGGGTCACGGTCAAGGTCCTGCCGATCACGTCGTAGGTGCTGAGGACCTTCTGCTTGTCGGCCTCGGCCGTGCCCTCGAAGTAGGGCCGGGTGACGGCGACGACCTCGCCGCGCGCGTTGAACTCGGTGTCGCCCAGGACCTTGGTGCCGTCGAAGCCCTCGGTCTCGCCGCGGAAGCCGCGGTTGAGGGCGTCGAAGTATTCGGCAGACCGCGGACCGATCGGCGTCTGGGAGGCGCTGTTCAGGTCCTGGCGGACCACGGCGTAGACGCCGCCGGCGGGGCACTGGGTGACGCAGAGGTCATAGGAAACCACAGTCTCGGTGCCGTCGGCGCGCGCCTCGCGGATCATGCGGCCGAAGCCGTCGAAGTCCCAGGAGGTGGTGATCCCGTTGGGGCCGGTCAGGCTGGTCACCGTCCCGAATCGGGCGTCGAAGTCGCGGTCTTCCGCATGGCCCAGGTCGTTGGTCACCTTGATCGCGAATCGGCCGTCGGTTGAGAACTCGGTGGTGGTCGTCCGGGTCGTGATGTCGGCGCCGCTGACCGTCTCGGTGATCAGGTTGCCGAAGGCGTCGTGGCCGTAGTCGGTGGTGAGCGTGAAAGCGGCCAGGTCGGGCTCGATCACCTCCTGGATCAGGAGGCCGCTGGCCGCGTCGTAGTCGAAGGCCGTGACCCGGGTCGCCGAGGTCAGGTCCGGCAGCTCGTTCGTGACCGTGGAGCGGGCCAGGCGGCCGAGGAGCCAGTTCACCGTGTCGTTGGCATAGCTGTTGTCGGAGGTGGTGACGAAGGTCTCCCCGCCCCCGGTGGTGCTGGCGGTGATCGAGGTCGGGTTGCCGAAGTCGTCGTAGAGCGTGGTCGAGGTGGTCGTGGTGACCGGCAGGTTGCCGGGGCCATCGTTGATCTCGAAGGCCTCGGCCTGGGACTGCGAGACGAAGGGGAAGTGGGTCAGGCCGCCGTTGAGCGTCCGCTCGTCCCAGGTGTCGGCCAGGCGCTTGACCATCGTGCCGTCGGCGAGCCGCGTCTCGGTCGTGGCCACCCGTCCGATGAAGGGGAAGTCCTGGAGGTAGTCGGTAACCGTCTCGATGCCGGTCTGCTGGTCGACCGCTGCCATGCGCGCGAAGCCGAGGAAGCCGCGGCCCTGGAGATGACCCCGTGCGCCCTCGTAGGAGTAGGTCGTCTGCGCCTGCCCGCCCAGCCCGTCGTCGGCGGCCACCTCCTTGACCACGTAGAGTGGCCCCTGCAGGTCGATCTCCGGAAAGACCGCGCCCGTGCCCTTGGTGTAGACGCCGTCGTCGGTCAGCGGCGCGTAGTCGATCGTCGTGACCTGCCCGAGGGAGTCGGTGATGGTGACAAGCAGTTCGACGGCGCCGGTGTTGAGGCGGGCGCCGCTAGCGCTGCCGCTTTTCCAAACGAAATCGACCAGGCCATCGCCGTTCACGTCGTGAATGCGGGTCCGGGTCCTGTCTGTCTTGGTCGGCGGAATGTAGGCGGATTCGCTGTCCCAGCCGTTGCCGGTATTGAGGAAGGCGTACCTCGGATCCGTACCATTTTGCTGTTGGTTTATGATCAGGTCCGGCAGGCCGTCACCGTTCATGTCCTCGACACGCGTGCCGGCCTTGCTCGTCGCCAAGTCGGGAATGTAGGGAGCGGTGATCCACCCGGTCCCGGTATTGAGCTTGACCGCCCGCGGGTCTGAGCCGCTCTCCTGGAACCAGTAGAAATAGTCCAGCAGTCCATCGCCGTTCACGTCGACGATGTGGGTGCCGGGGTAGTTTGTGGCCCAGACGTTGTACTCCGAAGCGACCTCCCATCCGCTGCCGGTGTTGAGGCGGGTGCCGTAGGTATCGCTGCCCCCGGTATTCCGGAACCAGTAGGTGAAATCGGCCAGGCCGTCGCCATTCAGATCCTGGATGCGGGCAGTGATACCGGAGGTGCCGTAAGGGGGCGCGTACTCGGGCGCGTCGTCCCATCCGGCTCCGTTGTTAATACGCGCGCCCGATGAGCTGCCTTCCTTCCAAAGAAGGTCCGGCAAGCCATCGCCGTTCAGCTCGGCAAAGCGCACGATACTGTTCTTGGTGTTGTGAGGCGGAATGAAGTTCGGGTCGCTCACCCAGCCGTTGCCGGTGTTGATGTGGGCGCCTTCCGAGGTGGAGCCGTCCTTCCAAAGGACGTCGACCAGCCCGTCGCCGTTCACGTCGACGAAGCGCGTCGCGTCGGTCTTCGTGTCGTAGGGCGGAATGTAGTTCGGATCGCTCGACCAACCGTCGCCAGTGTTGATGTGCGCACCTTCCGAAGTGGTGCCATCCTTCCAGACAACGTCGACCAGTCCGTCGCCGTCGACGTCGACAAAGCGCGTTGCATCCTTGCCGGTGTCGTAGGGCGGGATGTAGTTCGAGTTCGAGACCCATCCCGGCGCGGCCTCGGTCCAGCCGAAGGCGGTAGGCTGCAGGCAATCCCCGGCAGCGTCGCATTCGGTGACGGAGAGCAAGCGTGAGCGCCCGGTTCTCGGGCTCTCGTCGTAAGCGAAGCGGTAGTCGTGGACCAGGGCGGCGTCGGTGGAGGTCTGAATGCCGGTCAGGCGGTGCATCATGTTGATGCGCGCGCCGGCCTGGTAGGCGTCGCGCGTGTCGGGCCGGACCTCGTAGAGGAACTGGACCGCGCTCTGCGGCAGGGTGCCTGCCGTCGTGTTGCCGGCGTAGTCGATGCGGTCGAGGCGGCAGGTCTCGTTGGCGGCGTCCTCCAGGTAGGCCAGGGTCATGTAGTTGCCGACGGTGTCCTCGACCCGGTTGAGGGCCCAGAAGCGGGCCTCGTCCCGGCCGGCGACGGGCACTCGGGAATCGGTCGTGCCGCCGTACTCCAGGATCTGACCGGCCTTGGTCTCGACCGTGAAATAGGCCGGGCCGCTGCCGGCCGTGCCGTGGGAGACGACCCGCGAGAAGCTGTCGATCTCGGTCCGGTACTCGGTGCCGTCGGCGCCGTAGGCCCCGCTAACCGCGACCAGGCGCTGGCCGTCCAGGCAGAAGCGGTCCTCGGCGTCGAAGTTGATGCCGCCCTTCACCCCGTCCTGCACCAGGGTCTGGGGACAGCGGTGGATGATCGAAAGGCCGCCCAGGGACCAGCCGATGCCCAGGATGCCGTTGTCGGCGCGGCTGTTGTAGATGAGGGAGAGACCGGGCTCCATTCCGGCCACGCCCGGCGGCACCGCGATCGGCACCGCGTAGCTCGCGGCGCCCGAGGACTCCACCGAGAGCGCCCCGGCGGTGACCCCGGCCACGGTCTCGGCCACGGCGTCACGTTGCGGCGGCCAGAAGGCCGTGGCGGCGAAGAGGAGGACCGCCAGAGTCCTGGCGTAGCTCCTGCGTCGGCCACCGTCCAAGGTAAGCCGGCTTTCTCGTTGAGACCCAGATCCCGCGCGCGATAGAACCGATCCGGACATCCTTACCCCCTTTGCCTCTTCGCCGCCGCAGGATCAGCGGTGTGATCTCGCGGTTGCCGTCGCGGCCCTGGTCACGAAAAACGCAGGAGCCAGTCCAATCGGATCGATGCTACAATCACCGGCTTAGAGTTTCGGGCTAGAATCGCGTATAGGGGGTATACGCCGAAAATGCACACTCGACAGACTTCGGAATCCCTTTCGAGTTGGGACAACTTCCGCGTCTTCCTCGAAATCACCAAAGCTGGCAGCTTCTCCAGCGCCGCCAAGCGGCTTCACTCGACCCAGCCAACCATCAGCCGAAGGATCCAGAGCCTCGAGCAGCGGCTCGGGGTTCGGCTTTTCGACCGCGTGCCCAGCGGTGTCGTTCTCACGGCCGGTGGCGAGAAGGTTCTCGAGACGGTGCGATATGTCGAGGAGTCACTTACAAAGACAGAAAAGCGCGTCCTTGGTGCGGACCAGCGCCTGAAAGGTTCAGTTCGGATCTCACTGACCGATGGCTTGGCAAATTTCTTGCTCATGCCGCGGCTTAGCCACTTCCAGGAGGAGTATCCGAACATCTCATTGGAGTTTCGATGTTCAACGGAGCCTGTCGACGTTCTCAGCATGGAAAGCGACCTGTCCATCCAGTATCGCAAACCGGAGTCGCCGGATCTCGTCGCGGTGAAGCTGGGCACCCTCCACGCCGTGCCTTGGGCCTCTCTTCATTATCTGAAACGCTTCGGCACCCCCTCCACGCCGAAAGAACTCTGCGATCACCGGCTGATGGATCATGAGGTCTATCACCTCCATAGACGCAACTATGACACTTGGCTGGCCTTGCTCGACGCGGCAAGGCAGCCGAGGCACTGGACCAATTCCAGCGTCGCGCTTTTGAACGCGGCGCAGAACGGCGCCGGTGTAACGTTGCTCCCGACCTTTTTGTGTAGTTTTGCCGAGGGTATCGTGCCCCTGGCCCTCGGGCTTCGAACCCGCTGCGGGATTTGGCTGACCTACCACCCTGACATACGACGCACCGCCCGGATCCGTGCGGTGATCGAGTGGATCAAGGGCCTATTTGATCAAGAAAGCTGGCCCTGGTTCCGTGACGAATTCAACCCACCAAAGCTGTCTACGACGGAACGGAGCAGTACATAAGGCCGCCAGAGACATTAACGAGATGCGGTCGATGCACCTCGGCGGCGCCGTCACTCCCCCGCCCCGTCCCGGTTGCTGAGGGCCCAGTCGGCGGCGAAGATGTCGGCGACCCGGGTCAGGCCGACGCGCAGGCGGTGCCGGGCGGCCGCCTTGTCGCCGCGCAGCATCGGATTGATGCTAAATTCGGGGGCTTAGAGTTTTGGGCCTGAATCGCTTAGAGGGGGCATACGCCGAAAATGCACAACCGCCAGAGTTCAGACTCCCTCTCCAATTGGGATGACTATCGCGTCTTTCTGGAGGTCGCCAAGGCCGGCAGCTTCTCCAGCGCGGCCAAGCGGCTTCACTCGACTCAACCGACCATCAGTCGAAGAATTGAGAACCTTGAGCAGCGTCTCGGGGTCCGGCTCTTCAACCGCCTGCCGAGCGGTATCGTTCCCACGCCCGAAGGAGAGACGGTCCTTGAGACGGCACAACACGTCTGGGAGTCTCTCGTCGAGACTCAGAGGATCGCAATCGGCTCGGACCAGCGCCTGGAAGGTTTGGTGCGGGTCTCACTGACCGACGGGCTGGCGTCCTTCTGGTTGTCGCCGCGGATCGGCCGGCTCCATGAGGCTTACCCAGGTCTCTCGGTCGAGTTTCGCTGCTCGATGGAACCCGCCGATATCCTTAATCTGGAGAGCGATCTGAGCATTTGCTTTCGGCGGCCTCGCGCTCAAGATCTCATAGCCGTCAGGCTGGGCACCTTACACGCCGTGCCATGGGCTTCTACGGGGTACCTGGACCGCTTTGGTGCCCCCAGCACGCCCGATGAACTCTGTCATCATCGGCTGCTGTATCACGAGTTCTATCGCTACTCTAAACCCGACTGCGACGCTTGGCTGGCCCTCCTGGACAAAGCGCCGCAGGGTCGATACTTGACCAATTCAAGCACCTCGCTGTTGAGCGCTGCCCAGAACAGCGTTGGAATCGCGCTGCTGCCGACCTACTTCTGCGAGTTCGCCGATGGTATCCTGCCGTTAGATCTGGGACTGAGGACCCGGTCCAGCATCTGGCTTGCCTATCACCCCGACATCAGGCGCTGTGCGCGGATCCGTGCGGTGACGGAATGGATCAAGGGCTTGTTCGACCACGACGCCTGGCCTTGGTTCCGCAACGACTTTCATCCGCCGAAGGTCTCCAGGCAGGAGCCCTACATGTATCAGAAAGTATCCGGTGTCTTGCCATAGCCGAAGGCCAAAGGTCCGATCCCTGCGCCCCAACCGGAAGGCGCTTAGAAGGCCCCAAGGCGTGTAGGCCCCGCCCTCACTCCGCCGTCCCGTCCCGGTTGCTGAGGGTCCAGTCGGCGGCGAAGATGTCGGCGAGCTGGGTCAGGCTGACGCGCAGGCGGTGCTGGGCGGCGGCTTTGTCGCCGCGCAGCAGGCGGTAGGGGCCGCGCCAGCCGACGTGGGTCAGGTCGACGAACCAGACGCAGGTCTGCCCGCCTTCCATGGCATAGCCCAGGACGTAGAGGTAGAGGGCGTTGGGCCCGTCGCCGGCACCGTTGACGGTCAGGCCGTGGCCCTGCAGGCGGTCCGCGACCAGGGCCTTGGTCTCCTCCGGTCGCGGCCAGCAGCCGTCCGAGACCCGGCCCTCGACCACCAGGGAGACCGTCCGCAGCCCCGCCAGGGCCGGGGAGTAGCGCGCCTCGGGTTCCGCCGCGGCCCCGCCGGCGACCAGGACCAAGAGCGCGGCGGCGCCCAACGCCATGCGACTTGCCTTCATGCCAGGTACCTTCCCGTTTCGCCTTTGACCATTAGGCCCTGCCTCACGCCGTGCCGGCTGTGCGTCCGCTCACAGGGCATGGCGCGGTTACCCGGGCCGGGAGCCCGCCCCCGCCGTCCCGGACAACCGCGAGACCCGCCCGGATCCTACCCGACGCGGAGCAACCGGATCACCGAAATATGGCGAAACCGGTGACGGGGGCCGCTTGACGGCGGGCGGGGGGCGCCGCACCTTAGGCGCCGGTTGCACGACGGAGATTTCGCCCATGGCCCATCCGGCCTTCGAGGACATCGGCGCCTGCGTCTTCGACGCCTACGGCACCCTCTTCGACGTCCACTCGGCGGCACGGCGCGCCGGCGACGCCCTGGGCGACAAGGCGGCCGGGGTCTCTGCGGTCTGGCGCGACAAGCAGCTGCAGTACACCTGGCTGCGCTCGCTGATGGGCGCCCACGCCGACTTCTGGCAGGTCACCGGCGAGGCCCTGGACATCGCCCTGGCCGCCCACGGCATCGAGGACGACGCCCTGCGGGCGCGCCTGATGGAGCTCTACCTCTCGCTGGAGGCCTACCCCGACGTCGTGCCGGCGCTGAGCAAGCTGCGGGCCGGCGGCAAGCAGACCGCAATCCTGTCCAACGGCTCGCCCGACATGCTGGGCGCCGCGGTCCGATCCGCCGGCCTGGACCGGATCCTGGACGCCTCGCTTTCCATCGAGGAGGTCGGCATCTACAAGCCCGACGCCCGGGTCTACCAGCTGGCGGTCGACCGCTTGGCGGTCGAGGCCGGGCGAATCTGCTTCGTCTCGACCAATTGCTGGGACGCCCACGGCGCCGCCAACTTCGGTTTCACCGTGGCCTGGATGAACCGCTTCGGCCAGCAGGACGAACGGCTGCCGGGGACGCCGGCCGCCGTCATGCAGGGCCTGGACGAGCTGCCCGGCCTGCTGGGCCTAGACTAGGATCCCGCGCCTTGCCGGACAGCAGCGCCACCGAGGCCCGGGCGGCAAACTACCGCGAGGGCTTTCTCGGCAGCCACGACGGGCTGAGGCTCTATTACCAGGACTACGGCGATCCCTTGTCGCCCGGGACGCCGGTGCTCTGCCTCGCCGGGCTGACCCGCAACACGGGCGACTTCGCCCGCCTGGCCCCGCGGCTCGCCGCGCAGCGACGGGTGGTGACCCTGGACTACCGCGGCCGCGGCCGCTCCGACTACGATCCGGACTGGCGGCACTACAGCCCCCAGGCCTGCGTCTGGGACGTGGTCCAGGCCAGCTTCGCCCTGGGCCTGCACCACTTCGTCGTGATCGGGACCTCCTACGGCGGTCTGCTGGGCATGGGCCTGGCGGTCTTCCTGCCCTCCGCCCTGGCCGGCCTGGTGATGAACGACACCGGCCCGGACCTCAATGACGAGGGCATCGAGCGGATCATGTCCTATGTCGGCCGCGACAACCCGCAGCCGGACTGGGAGGCGGCGGCCCGGAACATCCGCGAGACCTTCCCCCACCTGCGCCTGCGGACCCAGGAGGACTGGGACCGGATGATCCGCGGCACCTTCAGGGAGGGCGCCGACGGCAGGCTGCATCACGACTGGGACCCGAAGATCGCAAAGGCCATCCTGGAGAGCCCGGAGGCCCAGGACCTCTGGCCCTACTTCCGGGCGCTCCGGGCCCTACCCCTTCTGGTGATCCGCGGCGCCGAGTCCGACGTCCTGGACGCCGCGGGGCTGGAGCGCATGGCAAGCATCAAGCCCGACCTGGTCCGGCTCACGGTCGAGGGCGTCGGCCACACCCCCAGCCTCGAGGAGCCGGAGTGCCGCGCGGCCATCGACGACTTCCTGGCCGGGATCGACCGGAGCCTGGGCCATGGATAGCTTCAACCTGCCGGGCCTGGCCGAGATCGAGGCGGCCGCCCGGCGAATCGCCGGCAAGGCGGTGGTCACCCCCTTGCTGGAGAGCCCGGCGCTCAACGCCCGCCTGGGCGGCCGGATCCTGCTGAAACCGGAGACCCTCCAGCGGACCGGCTCCTTCAAGTTCCGTGGCGCCTACAACAAGCTGAGCCAGCTCGACGAGACGCAGCGAAAGGCCGGCGTGGTCGCCTATTCCTCGGGCAACCACGCCCAGGGCGTGGCCGCGGCGGCACAGCTTCTGGGCGCGCCCGCAACCATCGTCATGCCGAGCGACGCGCCCGGGATCAAGGTCGCCAACACCAAGGGCTACGGCGCCGAGGTGGTGCCCTACGCGCGCGCATCGGAGGACCGCAAGGCCATCGCCGAGGCGATCGCAACGGAGCGCGGCGCGACCCTCGTGCCGCCCTACGACGACCCCGACATCATTGCCGGCCAGGGCACCTGCGGCCTGGAGATCTGCCAGCAGGCGGAAGCGCTCGGCGCCAGCCTGGATGCCATCCTGGTCTGCTGCGGCGGTGGCGGCCTGACCGCCGGGGTCGGCACCGCGGCCCGGGCCCTTTCGCCGGAGACCGAGGTCTACACCGTCGAGCCGGCCGGCTGGGACGACACCGCCCGCTCTCTGGCCGCCGGCCGGCGCCTGGCCAACCAGGACCCGCCCGCCAGCCTCTGCGATGCGCTGCTCGCGATGCAGCCGGGTGCCTTGACTTTCGACGTCATCCGCCGGGTCGCGGCCGGCGGCTTCGCGGTGACCGAAGACGAGGTCGCCGAGGCGGTCCGCTACGCCTTCCAGACCCTGAAGCTGGTCGTCGAGCCGGGCGGCGCGGTGACCTTGGCGGCGCTGCTGACCGGCCGCTACGACGTCCGCGACCGCTGCGTCGCCGTCACACTGTCCGGCGGCAACATCGACCCGGCGCTCATGGCCCGCCTGCTCGCCGAGCGCTGAGCTCCGGCCCCGAAAAAGACCGACGGCCGGGTCCCGGGGACCCGGCCGTCGCAGCGTCTTGCGCGAAGGGGGCGGCTCAGCCGGCCAGCGGCGCGGCGCCGTCGCCCTCCTTGCCGTTGGCCTTGGGACTGCCGGGCTTGCCGGCGTCGTCCTTGACACTGCCGTCCTCCGTCTTGAGCAGCGAGACCTTCGGCCCCGAACCGTTGCCGGCGCCTCGGCCGGCGCTCATGTGGCGGCAGTTGCCTTCGAGGTAGGCGCCGGTCTCGACCGAGAGCTTCTCGTGGACCACGTCGCCGATCACCCGGGCGGTCTCGGCGACGATCACGGACTTCGCCTTGACCTCGCCCTCGACCGTGCCGCAGATGCGCGCGTCGTCGGCCGAGACCGAGCCCTTGATCTTGGCGTTGATGCCGACCGTCAGGCTCTGGCTCTCGACGTCGCCTTCGATGACGCCGTCGATCTGCAGATCGCCGTCCGAGCGGAGGTCGCCAACGACCCGGAGGTCGGAGCTGATAATGGAGGGGATGCCGCCCTTGCCGGCAGCGGGGGCAGAGCTGCCGCCCAGACGCGCGTCGGATTTATCCCTTGAAAACATTTCGGCCTGCCTTGAGGAAGTTCATCGGATCAACAACTTTGCCGTCCACGCGGATCTCGTAGTGGACGTGCGGCCCCTTGCTTCGGCCCGAGCTGCCCTGCATCCCGAGCTTGTCCCGGAAGGCGACGCTCTGCCCGACCTTGACGTAGATCTTGCGCATGTGCGCGACGCGGGTGCGGATACCGTAGCCGTGGTCGACCTCGACCATGCGCCCGTAGCGGCCGTACCAGCCGGCGTAGACGACCTTGCCCGGCGCCGTCGCCAGGACGTTCGCGCCGATCGGCGCGGCGAAGTCCAGGCCGTTGTGGCGGGCCCGGCGGCCGTTGATCGGGTCGCGCCGGACCCCGAAGCCGCTGGTCAGACGGTAGTCGTCGACCGGCGCCGCCAGGGGCAGCGAGCCCATGACCTGCTGGAGGGCCTCCCAGCGGTTCATGTGGGCGTCCAGAGAGGCGATGGAGAACTCCTGCGGCGGATGGTCGGCAATCTCGCTGCCTGCCATGCCGGCCTCTGCGGGCACGAAGGGGCCGCCCTGGCCGCCGGCAGCGGTGGGCATGCGCGCCAGCAGCTTGTCGGGGTTGAGGCCGGCCGTCTCGATGGCCGACTCCAGGATGCCGATGCTCTCGCGGGTCTGCGTGGTAAGTCGTGCGACCACGCCATGCTGGTTCTCCTGCAGCGAGACCAGGCGCGCCTCGAGGCCGGTCACCTCGCCGATCAGCTCGTCGCGCTCCTTGGTCAGCTCGCTGCCGAGGGCAACGGCTTGATCTAGGTCCGACTCCAGGCCAAGCACCTCGCCCTCAAGCTGGGCTTCCCGCTCGCGGGCGTTCAGCAGGTTAGCCTGCAGGCGGCCCATCTGGACCGAGAGGGCCAGCTGGGCGGCGCTGAGCTGGGTCCGGTCGGCCTTCGTCTTGCCGAGCTCGCTCTGCAGACGGCTCACGGTCGCTTCAAGTCCGCGCTTGCTGGTCTCGGTCGACTCCAGGCGGTCGGTGACGCTGCTCAGCTGCTCGGCGATGCGATCCCGCGCCTTCTTGATCTGCGCCCGCTCCGCCTCGGTCACTTCGAGCAGCGACCGGATCTGGGCGATCTGGTCCTTGATCCGCGCGCCCACTTCGCCTTGGCCTTTGGCCTCGCGCAGGGCCACGCGCAGCTGCCGGTCGATGTCGCTTCGGGCGGCGACGATGCGGTCGCGTGCCGAATTGGAGCGCGCGATGCGCCGTTCGATCTCCGCCTTGTCGAGCACCCCGGCCCGCTCGTCCTCCATGAGGTTGAGCAGAAAGGCCTGGTTGTCCTCGAGGCTTTCGATCACCCGCGCGTACTGCGCGTGATAGTCGTTGATCTGCTGAAGCAGGTCGACGTAGGCCAGGCGCGACTGCTCGATCTGGCGGTCCTTGGAATCGACGATGCTCTCGTGCAAGACGGTCTTGACCGAGGCGTAGAAGACCCAGAGCCCGGCTGCACACAGGGTCGCCGCCGCAAACATCTGGATCCTGGAGCCGAGCCGCAGGTAGCGAACCTGCCCGTCCACCCGCAGATAGAATTCCCGTTCGACGAAACAGCGCCGCAAGAAGGCGCGAAACCTGCTCTCCGCCTGCCTCTGCATATCCTTCGGTCCCTACCCTCTCAAGACTCCGCCCTTGTCTTCGGCCCGCGCCGACAGTGCGCCGCTTCCTCGGGACTTCGCGATCGGACCGGCGGTATGCCGAGGCTCCTGTCCGACAGGATCCTTGTGCCAGTACGCTCGCGGTTTTGGACCGGATGCCCCCCGGTGCCAGGCGTCCCGCAGCCAGCCGAGACAGGGGATTATCCCTCTCTCCTGGCGCCAAGACTAGGGTCTAATCGTTTTAAATACCCTTAACCCTGAGACAAAGGGTCGAGGGATTTCAAAGGACTAGGCAAGACTTGCCGGCAGCGGAAAGCCAGGGATTCCCTGCATCCCGATGGTTAACCGCTTCGCAACCACCGCAACCGCCCGGCGAGCCGCGGCAGGCACCGGTCGATTTGGTCGGCTTTCGCGCTCTGCCAGTCATCGAGGCCCGCTCGGAATCCCATTGCGGAGCATGAGAGCGGGCCGCGTCGCCGGCCGGGGCCAGTGGGCCTCAGCCCTCCTTTGCCCTGAAGGTCCGCTCGACGTATTCGACGATCTCCTCGACGCAGCCGGCAATGTCGGACTTCGCCGTATCGACCACCATCTCGGGGGCGGCCGGCGGCTCGTAGGGCGCCGAGATCCCGGTAAACTCTGCGATCTCGCCGGACCGGGCCTTTTTGTAGAGGCCCTTGGGATCGCGTTGCTCGCAGGTCGCGAGGTCGGCCTTGACGTAGACCTCGTGGAACAGTCCCGGAGCCGCCGCCCGGGCGCGGTCCCGGTCGGCCTGATAGGGCGAGATGAAGGCGGTGATGCAGACCAGGCCGGCGTCCGCGAAGAGCGCCGCCACCTCGCCGATCCGGCGGATGTTCTCGGCGCGGTCGTCGGGCGAGAAGCCGAGATTCTTGTTCAGCCCGCGGCGTACGTTGTCGCCGTCCAGCACGTAGACTTGGAGGCCGCGCTTGAACAAGCGCTGCTCGACTTCCATCGCCAGGGTCGACTTGCCGGCGCCGGAAAGCCCGGTGAACCAGAGGACGCCGCCGGTGTGGCCGTTGACCTGTGCGCGGCTGTTGGTCTCGACGCTGTGTTCGACGCTGTAGATGTTGGTCGACTTGACCGTCATCACGCTGCGTTGGTCGGGATAGCCCTCCAGCGAGATCACGCCGCCGGCGACGGTGTCGTAGCCGTCGATCAGGACGCAGCGGCCGGTCCGGGGACTGCGAGCGTACTCGTCCAGGGCCAGGACCTCGCGGCTGCGCAGGACCAGGGTGCCGACGCCGTTGCGCTCCAGGGTCTCGGCCTGGCCCTTGGCCAGGGAATTGGTGTCGATGACGCCGTCCAGCGCCTCGACCCTGACCCGCGCCTCGCGGGTCGCCAGCTTCACCTTGAGGCTGTCGCCGACCTTGAGCGGCTTGCGGCCGAGCCAGAACAGGGTGGTCCGGAAGACGTTGGAGAGGCTCGGCGGGCTGAACTCGTGGCTGGCGATCTCGCCGCGCTCGACGAAGACCTGCTGGTCGAGAGTGATGCCGACCGACTGCCCGGCACTGGCCGAGACCGGCTTGGGGTCGACGTTCCAGGCCTCGATCGAGCGGACCCGGGCAGTCTTGTTCGAGGGCGAGAACACGAGGGTGTCGCCGACCCGCAGCACCCCGGTCTCGATGCGCCCGGCGATGATCCGGCGGTCGTCGAACTTGTAGACGTCCTGCACCGGGAAGCGCAGGGGCTGATCGACCGGCGCCGAGGCCGACTGCAGGCGGTCGAGGGACTCCAGCACCGTCGGGCCGTCGTACCAGGGCATCTTGGCCGAAGGCTTGGCGATGTTGTCGCCCTCCCGTGCCGAGATCGGCACGATGAAGTTCGGCTCGATGCCCAGCTTGCCCAGGTACTCGGTGACCTCGTCCGAGACGGTGGCGAAGCGCTGGCGGTCGTAGTCCACCAGGTCCATCTTGTTGATCGCGACGGTGACCTGGCGGATGCCCAGCAGGTAAAGCAGGTAGCCGTGGCGCTTGGTTTGCTCCTGCACGCCCTCGCCGGCGTCGACCACCAGGACCGCCGCCTCGGCGTTGGCGGCGCCGCTGATCATGTTCTTGATGAACTCGTGATGGCCCGGCGCGTCGATGATGACGACGTCGCGCTTGAAGGTGCGGAACCAGATCCGCGTCGTATCGATGGTGATCGCCTGATCGCGCTCGGCCTGAAAGGCGTCGAGAACGAAGGACCACTCGATCGGCATGCCGCGCTTGGCGCTGACCGCCTTCAGCTCCTCCAGCTTGCCCTCGGGCAGGGAATCCGTGTCGTGGAGCAGCCGGCCGATCAGGGAGGACTTGCCGTGGTCGACGTGACCCACGATGACCAGATGGAGCGGCTGCTGGATTGCCGGCAGGATGGATCGCTTGTCAGCCATGGCGCGCCTCACATGTATCCGGTGGCCCGAAGCTGCTCGAAGGCATCTTCGGACTCGTGGTCCATGGCCCGGCCCGCCCGCTCGGGCGCCTTGGTCGTCTCCAGCTCCTCGATGATCTCGTCGATCGTCGAGGCCTTGGACTCGATGGGAAAGGTGATGTCCTTGTCCCCCAGCGAGCGGTAACGCTTGCCGTCCTTCGCGAAGTAGAGCGGCACCAGGGGAATCGCCTCGCGCTTGATGTAGCGCCAGATGTCGATCTCGGTCCAGTGCAGCAGCGGGTGGATGCGCAGGTGCGTGCCCGCCGGGAAGTCGGTCTTGAACTGGTCCCAGAACTCCGGCGGCTGGTCGCGGAAGTCCCACTCGCCGCTTTCGGCGCGCGGGCTGAAGACCCGCTCCTTGGCGCGGGTAGCCTGCTCGTCGCGCCGGATGCCGGCGATAATGCCCTGAAAGCCGTGCTTCTCGATCGCCGCCTTGAGGCCCAGGGTCTTGCGCTCGGCGCTGCGCCGCGCCGGCGGCAGCTCGGCATCGACCACCTCCAGCGGCGGACAGTCCTCAACCAAGAGCTCCAGCCCCCACTCCTTGGCGTAGCGCTCCCGGAACGCGTACATCTCCTCGAACTTCATGCCGGTGTCGACGTGCATCAGGGGGAAGGGGACCTTGCCGAAGAAGGCCTTGCGGGCCAACCAGACCATAACGTTGGAATCCTTGCCCAGGGACCAAAGCATGGCCAGGGGCCGGATGCGGTTGTAGGCCTCACGGAGGATGAAGACCGACTGGGCTTCCAGTTCGTCGAGATGCTGCATGGCCGAATTGTCTGCTGTTTTGGGATTGGCCGGGGCGATAACCCTTTTGGACCGCTGAGGCAACCGATTTCGACGGCCCCGGCCATGCGCCCCGAGCATGTCAGCCGTGAGCGACTTCCAGCGCGCTGCGGAGGGCACTAACCACACGGCCCGGGTCCGATGCCCGCATGACCGGCCCCATGACCGCGACCCCCAGGGCACCCGCCCGCAGGCAGTCCGCCGCCGTCGCGACGGTGACGCCGCCCAAGGCGACGGCCGGACAGGGCGCCCGGCGGACCAGGGCGCGCAGGCCCTCGGTCCCGAGCACCGGCCCGTAGTCCGGCTTGCTGGCGCTCGGGAAGACGGGGCTGACCGTCACGTAGTCGGCGCCCGCGGCCGCGGCGAGCTCCGCGTCGTCGTGGGCCGAGATCCCGATCAGGGCCTCCGGCCCGAGCCCTTCGCGCGCCCGGGCGACGCTGGCGCCGGACGGCAGATGGACGCCGGCGGCTCCGGCTTCCTTGGCCGCCTCGGGCGTGCCGTGCAGGGTCACGCAGGCGCCGTAGCGTTCGCCGAGAGCCACCAGGCCGGAAAGCAGCTCGAGGCAGACCCCGGCAGGGAGGTCCTTCTCGCGCAGGGACAGCCAGCGCGCGCCGGCCCCGAAGGCCGCTTCGGCGATGTGCAGCAGGTCATAGGTTGCCTGGCGCCGGTCGGTGATGATCAGCAGCGGCGGGGCCGGCAAGGCCCGGCGCCCGGGCCTCACGAGCCGATGAGGCCGAGCTGCGGGCTGGAGGCCTCGGCGTGCCTGAGGCGCGGGATCCGCCCGGCCCGCCGAGCCGCGTAGCCCGCCCGCACGGCGTCGCGCATGGCGGCGGCCATCGCCACCGGGTCGCGGGCCCGGGCGATGGCGGAATCGATCATCACCGCATCGCAGCCGAGCTCCATCGCCAGGGCCGCGTCGGAGGCGGTGCCGATCCCGGCGTCCAGGACCACCGGCACCGGGCTCTGCGTGCAGATCAGCTCGATGTTGTAGGGATTGCAGATCCCCTGGCCGGAGCCGATCGGCGCGCCCAGCGGCATGACCGCCGCGCAGCCCAGGTCGGCGAGCTTCTGGCAGAGCACCGGGTCGTCGGTGCAGTAGGGCAGCACGGTAAAGCCCTCGGCCACGAGCTCGCGGGCCGCCGCCAGCAGCTCCTCGGCGTCGGGATAGAGGGTCTCCCGGTCGCCGATCACCTCCAGCTTGACCCAGTCGGTCTCCAGCGCCTCGCGCGCCAGCTGCGCGGTCAGGACCGCATCGCGGGCGGTCGCGCAGCCGGCTGTGTTGGGCAGCAGCAGGCAGCGGTCGCCAAGGAGATCGAGCATCGACTCGGCATAGCCGTCCAGGCTGATCCGGCGGATCGAGACCGTCACCACGCCGGCGCCACTGGCCTCCAGGGCGTCGAGCAGAACCTGCTGGTTGGGGAAGCGCGCCGAGCCCAGGATCAGCCGGGATTCCAGGCTGTGCTTGCCGAGGGTCAATCGGTCGCTCTCGCTCTTGCTCATGCCTATCACTCCTGCCTCTCCACCGCGGCTCAGCCGCCGGCAAAGGGCTTCACGATCTCGACCCGGTCGCCGTCGGCCAGGCTCCACTGCGCCCAGTCGCGGCGCGGCACGACCGTGCCGTTGACCGCGACGGCCACACCCCGCGCCCGGGGATCGACCCCCGACCCCTGCAGCAGCTCGACCAGGTTGGCCGCCGAGAGGGGCGCGGGCTCACCGTTGACCAGGATGGTCGCGGCCATCAGTCACCGCCCGCCGCCTGGCGCGGCCGCTCTTGCTTCGGCTGGAACCGTGCCAAGGTGAAGCCTCGGATCGCCTCCGGCACGCCGCCATCCAGGATCGCCCGGCTGACATAGTCCGCGGTCGCCGGCGCCAGCAGGATCCCGTTACGGTGATGTCCGGTCGCCAGGTAGAGGCCCTCGATGGGCCCCGGACCGAGGATCGGCGCGTCGTCGCGGCTGGTCGGCCGGAAGCCGACCCACATCTCGGCGATCGGCAGCTCTTCGATCGCCGGGACCGCCCGCCAGGCCGCCTCCAGCACGCTGAAGACCCCGCCAGCCGTCAGGCTGTCGTCGAAGCCGCGTTCCTCGACCGTGCCGCCGACGATCAGGCGGCCGTCGCCGCGCGGCACCATGTAGATCCGGGGCGCCCAGAGGACGTGGCGCAGCAAGGGCTCGGCCGGGTCCATCGACAGGGCCAGCATCTGGCCCTTGACCGGACGCACCGGCGGCCGCAGGGCCTCGGGCAGGCCTTCGATCTGCCGGGACCAGGCGCCGGCGGCGAGCACCACCGCCTCGGCGGCGACGCTCCGGTCGTTCACGACGACCCCGGCGGCGTGCCCGGCCGCGGTCTCGATGGCGGTGACGGCCGCCTGCTCCTGCAGCTCGCCGCCGGCTCGCAGGAAGGCCTCCTTCAGGGCCAGCACCAGCAGGCGGTTGTCGACCTGGTGGTCGCGCGGGCTGTAGACCGCCGCGGGCGCGCTGGTTCTGAGATAGGGCTCGCGGGCGCGCGCCTCGCCGCCGCTCAGCCACTCGAGCTCGATCCCCAGGCCGCGCTGGAAATCGTAGTTAAAGCGCAGCTCCTCGACGTCGTCGCGGTTGAGCGCGGCCACCAGAGTCCCCTCGTCGCGGTAGCCGATGCTCCGGCCGCTGGCGGCTTCCAGGTCACGCCTGAAGGCCGGCCAGAGCCTCTGGCTTTCGAGGGTCAGCCGCAGCAGCGGCTCCTCCCCGGGCTCGCACTCGACCCCCGCGGCCAGCATGCCGGCCGCCGCCCAGGAGGCACCCTGCCCGGCGCTGCCGCAGTCGAAGACGGTGACGTGGCAGCCGGCCTCGGCGAGCCGCCAGCCAATGCCGAGTCCGCAGACGCCAGCGCCGATCACGGCGACCCTGGGGCCGCCGGAAGCATCGTAAGGTCTGGAACCCGTCATCGAGAGGCTCCCTTCGCTGGCATGATCCAGATCAGGTTCTGTGGGTGTGCTCTCAGCCGGCTCCGCGGTTCCAGATCTTCCGCGGCCGGCACCCCAGCCTAGTGCGTCAGATAAGTGTAACGCAGTCCGGCCGCAAGGTGCCAGAAGGAAGCGCGCGCAGCTCCGGCTGGATCATCGCCCCGCCGCGCCTGTAGAGTGGCGATCCGGCCAAGAAGGTCGGCAAACATAGGAAAACATCGGAAGGGAGTCGCGCGTGACCATCGAGCTGTATACCTGGAGCACCCCCAACGGCCGGAAGGTCTCAATCGCCCTGGAAGAGATGGACCTCGCCTACAACGTCCATCCGGTCAACATCACCAAGGACGAACAGTTCGACCCGGACTTCCTGAAGATCAGCCCGAACAACAAGATTCCCGCAATCGTCGATCCGGACGGGCCGGAGAGCGGGCCCTTCGCGCTCTTCGAGACCGGCGCGATCCTGATCTACCTGGCCGAAAAGACCGGACGCTTCCTGCCCAAGGACGCCAAGACCCGGCACCTCTGCATGCAGTGGCTGATGTGGCAGATGGGCGGCTTCGGGCCGATGCTGGGCCAGGCCCATCACTTCCGCCGCTTCGCGCCCGAGCGAATCCCCTACGCGGTCGACCGCTACACCAAGGAGACGGCCCGGCTCTATCGCGTGCTCGACGGCCGCCTGGCCGAGGCCGCCTATCTCGCCGGAGACTACACCATCGCGGACATGGCGACCTATCCCTGGGCGGCCCGCCACGAATGGCAGGGCATCGCCCTGGAAGACTATCCGAACGTCAAACGCTGGTACGATGGGATCGCAGCACGCCCGGGCGTGGCACGCGGGATGGTGGTGCCCGCCTAGAGCACGATGATTTGAGGTCGAAGCGACCTCATATCTGAATCGTGCTCTTGATGTTGAAGGAAAGCGGGCTTCAGATTTGAAGCCGATTCAGCTTCAAATCATCCCGCTTTAGCCGGACGCGGGATGGCACGCGAAGGGATCAGTGGGCGGCGCGGGGACGGCCGCGGGACCGCTTGGGAAAGCTGACCACCGCGCCGGGATCGGGCCGGCCAGCCAGGGCGAGGAGCTCGCCGCGGCACTGCTCCAAGGCCGACAGCTCGCGGGCATCTTCCCGATCGTAGATCTCGACACAGCTGAGCTTGATCTCGACGAGATCGATCAGGGTCTCCAAAGTGCGCTTCGACAGGGTCATCTGAACCCCTCCCTTGCGAGGTCTCTCTCGGCGAAAAGTCTGCAAGGTTTTTCGCTAAAATAGCGTGAAGCGAAAGTTCCCAGCGGGTTAACCCATTCGACGACCCGGCGAGGTCGCCCGGCCGGACCGTGCCAAAGGCGCTTGAAGCGCAGGCTCAAGCGGCGGCGCGGCACCCCCTTTCCGGTTTGACAAGAACGCCGAGCTTGCTGCAGCCTCACCGCCATGATCCGTCTGCTGGGCAAGGCTTTCAGGCAGTTGCGCCGGCTGGTGCAGATACTGCTGATCGATGTCGGGGTCATCGATCGCTCCTTTCAGATCTTTCCGCTGCCCTCCTGGCGTTCGATCAACCTCCTGCTCAGGAAGCGGGATGCCACGGGACAACCTTGGCACCGCATCAAGCTCAAGCGGCGCATCGACTGGTTCACCTTCGAAGAGATCTTCATCAGGGAATGCTATGACCTGAGACGGCTTCAGCGATGGCCGGACCTGGCCGACGCCTATCGCTCGATCCTGTCCGAGGGCCGGACCCCGCTGATCATCGACGCCGGCGCCAACGTGGGCCTGTCGTCCTACTATTTCCGGGCGCTTTTCCCGGAGTCCCTCGTCGTGGCACTGGAGCCGGAGCCGTCGAACTTCAGCCTCTTGAGCGAAACTCTGAAGGACGCTCCTTCGACGCTCTGCCTGAAGGCCGGCCTGGCCGGAGCCGACGGTAACCTGGCGGTCGTCGACAGCGGCCTCGGGCCGCGCGGCTTTCGCACGACCGGCGCCGGCCTCGAGGAAGGCGGAGCCCCCTGCGGAGACGGTGTCCCCGGGTTCTCCGTTCCCAGCCTCATCGCGAAGGCGGAAGAGCAAGGTCCGACCACCCCCTTTCTGATCAAGATCGACATCGAGGGATTCGAGCAGGAGGTGTTCTCGGCCAACACGGACTGGATCGATGCCTTCCCTGTTCTGATCATCGAACTGCACGACTACATGTTGCCCTCGACGGCCAATTCTCAGGCCTTCCTGAAGGCGATTTCCTCTCGCAGTCGCGACTTCGTTCACATCGACGAAAACATCTTCAGCATCCGGAACGGGTAGGCACCGCCACGACATCGGTCGAGCTCGGTGCAGCCAGACCGCGTCAGATGTTCCTATAGCGCTCGACCGGACTCGCTTTGGCGGAGACCGAATCGCTGGCCGCGGCAGATCGGCGGACCCGTTTCGCGATCGTCGAACAAGGCCAAAGGACGGCCGGCCTCAAGACTGGCTCCTTTTGCGCGCACGTTTTTTGCAGTCTGCTAAGCTCGGCAAACGCTCTCCGGGGAGACACAGCGTGCTGAACACAACCACGGTGATTGCGGAAGCCTTCGGCAAGAAGCTGGCTTCGACGTTCCGCCACTACTACGGCGATCGCAACGCCGACCTCGCGACGCTCCTGGACGCCAGCGCAAGGCTCTTGATCGAGCGGATCGGGACCAGCGACGCCCTCTATCACAACGTGGAGCACACGCTCTTCGTCACTCTGGTCGGCCAGGAAATCCTCCGCGGCCGGTTGCTCCACCAGCCCGTCCAACCAACCGATTGGGTCCACTTCATGTTCGCCTTGCTGTGCCACGACATCGGCTATGTGCGCGGCGTCTGCGCGGCCGACGACAAGGACAGCGCGGTGATCGACGAAGACGGCGGACGGCTGCGCATCCCGCGCGGCGCCAGCGATGCCGTCCTGACCCCCTACCACGTGACCCGCGGCAAGATCTTCGTCCGGGAGCGCTGCAGCGAGGAAAGCGAGCTGGACGGCGATCGTTTGGCCCGCGCCATCGAGCTGACCCGTTTCCCGGTGCCCGACGATCACGACCACAAGGAGACCGATACCGAGGCCGGCCTGGTCCGGGCCGCGGATCTCATCGGCCAGTTGGCCGATCCACGCTATCCGCAAAAGCTGACCGCCCTGTTCCACGAGTTCGCTGAGACCGGTACGGCCGAGCGTCTGGGATACTCCAGCCCCGCGGACCTCGTCGAAGACTATCCGAGGTTCTACTGGTCCTCCGTGGAACCCTATATCGGCGAGGCCCTGCGCTACCTCGACGTGACCTCGGAAGGCAAGCAATGGATCGCCAACCTCTACAGTCACGTCTTCGCGGTGGAACACAAGAAGCTGTCCGCCGGCCCTCACCTGGGCCGCCCGTCGTTCGAAAGCTCTCCCTGACGGCCATCGCCGCGGCCGCAGCGCGCCGCCATTTCGGGTGCAGGCCTCGAGCCGGGCAGGCTTTGGTGGCGATTGCCTTCGTGTTATCATTTAAAAGGGGGGTTTAGGGCATTGATTTCGCGGCCTTGAATCGGGGAGAGCCATCATGGCAATGCAGTCGTTCAGGGCGATTTCGGCGCTCGTTCTGGGCCTGTCGCTGTCGTCCGGCCTGGCGGCCGAGGAGCCGGCGCAGGATGCGATACCGTCCCGCATGCAGACGGGCACCAATATCTAGATGGAGGCCGCCTTCAGGCAGTTCGACACCCACCTTGCGGACTGCACCAAGACCCATGGCTAAGACCCTGACGATGCCGCCGACAAGGGCGAGTACGAGCTGGGACCCGGCGAGGACGAATGGCGGGCTTGTGCCTATGAGGGCGTCGAGAAGATCCTCATCCCTAATTCGCGCTCCCCAGAGCTCTACAGGACCTTGATCAACACCCACAGGATCCTGACCACGCAGATGCAACGGGGAGCCGTGACGCGGAGCGAGCGGCGTTCCAGGATCGACGAACTCCTGCTCGAGATCCAGCTGGCGGAGGCGAAGGAGATGCCGCCTGACTCGGGAACGCCCAGAGAGAGCAAAGCGAGCCGCGACGCGAGGATGCGCAACCAACTGCAGCCGCTTCGCAGTCTCGGCCTCCTCAAGGCCGGCGCAACGAATCGGCGGCCCTTGACCGGGAAGCGCGAGCCTCGGATTTCGTCATGTCGCCACCGGCCTCGGTCAGGCCACTCACGTCCCTCCCCAGGAGTCGCGGGCGCGCCAGCCGACCGCCCTGCTTACCGGCAAATGCGCCTTGACGGCGCGCGGCACCGCGGCGGAGCCACTGACCTCGCATACGTCGTGGACGAAGCCGCTCTTGCGGAGGGCTGGCCGAGTGGCCAAAGGCAGTTGTTTGCTAAACCGAATAGAGCCTTCACCGAAGATCACTGTCCGTCATCACGGCTAGGGAAATTTGCGCTTTTGAGCCTGGCCGGCCATATCGCCTCAACCTTTTCTCACGCCTATTCCCCTCTTTTCGGTCCCGATTCGGGTGCCAATTTTCGGGATCAGGTACAAAATCCAAAGCAGCAAACGGGGTGCCCCGGAACACCGCTACGGGACGCCCTGACCTTCGCCCGGGGGCGGTCTTCGGATCCTCGAGCAAAATGACCTTTCGCAGGCACGCGACAGAAAGATCGTGCCCAGGCGGTCACATCGGGCAACTCACTGTGACCACGAGCTTGCGGTCGGATCCAATTCTGGCAGGAAGGTGGCTGGCGGATCGAATTGGGTGCCAGCGATGCCGGGTGACTGGCACTGGCTATGCCTTGCCCTCCACACCATGCCCGCAGCAGGGCCGGTCCATCAACAGCGTCGGAAATCAGAGCGTGGGCGAAACGGTCAGGCCCTGTCTCCGGAAGTGTTTGGTGACAGCCAGCCACAGAGAGGAACGACCTCAATGCGTTCGATCTGCCGATGCTCTCGCTGTCCTAGGACAGTGATAACGGTCCCAAGCTTGACGAGGATCATGTCCGGATGAAGTTCGCCCGAGCACCTTCGGGGAGTAGGACCGAAGATTCCCCTTGCCACAAAGAAGGACGGAACGATCATGTCGACCTTCATCATGCTGACCCGTCTGACGCACGGCGCGCTGTCCTCGCCGAGTTCTCTCGAAAATTTGGAGCGCGAGGTTATGGACCGCATGCGCGCTGAATGCCCCGAAGTGGAATGGCTGAGCAGTTATGCGGTTCTAGGACCCTGCGACTATCTCGACGTCTTCCAGGCGCCGGACATCGAGACCGCGACCAAGGTCGCCACGATCGTGCGAACCTTCGGTCACGCCGATACCGAGATCTGGGCAGCCACCGAATGGGATCGCTTCAAGGAGCTGGTGCGCTACCTTCCACCTGCTAAGACGGAGGCCAGCGCCGAACCATCCGAGACCTGACCCGGGAAGGCGTAGAGCTTACTGTTTTGCTAGTCTGCCTCGGCGACACGATGACCGCAGACGGTGGGATGGACTGGTGCGTGGCCGTGGAGGGAAACCACAATCGGACCGAGACCGCGAGCCGGGTCTCGTCAGCCGATTGCACGACTTTTCTGCAGTGGTCCCTGCCCCGGTTGGGCTTCCGCTGGGCCGGATACCGTAAGGTCCGTCGCCAGGTTTGCAGACGGCTCCGCCGGCGGCTCAAGGCGCTGGGCTTGCCGGACCTCGCGGCCTACAGGGAGCATCTGGAGCGCGACGCAGCGGAATGGCAGGTGCTGGATGGACTCTGCAGAATCACGATCAGCCGCTTCTACCGCGACCGAGGGGTCTTCGATCAACTCAGGGCCGAGGTGCTGCCGGCACTCTGCCGAGACCTCCAGCACGCGGGAGAGAGAACGCTCAGCTGCTTGAGCCTCGGCTGCTGCGGCGGGGAAGAGCCCTTCACGCTGCAGTTCATCTGGCATTTCAAGCTGGCGCAGCGCTTCCCCGACATGAACCTAGAGATCCTCGCCACGGACAGCGATCCCCAGAGCCTGGCCCGGGCCGCGCGAGGCCGCTACAGCGCGGGCAGCTTGAAAGATCTCCCGCGGGAATGGCGCGACGCGGCCTTCGATGCCGATGGCGAAGTCTATAGCCTGCGGCGCGAGTTCCGACGCGCAATCAGGTTCCTGGAACTTGATTTGCGTGACGGGATGCCGGCCGGGATGTTCCACCTCGTTCTTTGCCGCAACCTGGTCTTCACCTACTTCGACAAAGACCGGCAGCTGCGAAGCGCCGCCGATCTTGCCGCGCGGATGCCTGGGGGCGGCATCCTGGTGCTGGGCAAGCACGAGCGCCTCCCAGTGGATTGTCCGGGGTTCGAGATCCTCTCCGCGCACAACGCTATCTTCAGGAGGCTTTAGGGCAAGGGCTTCGCGGTCAAGCGCCCAGCCGATCCGGGCCCGGCAGGTTGACGCAAGAGCAGCCTGCGTTCATTCGAACGCAGATAAGCTGCTCTATCTATATGGAATAGATCAAATTATCTGCGCTCGATTGAGTCCAATTGAGCGCAGTTTGATCTAGCCCCGGAATCCTCGCTGTTGTGAATACACGCGGTCATCAATGCCGCATCGGGGCTCAGTACCTGAGAAATCGCCAGCTGGCCGCCGAACGTTCGTCCAAGCGTTCGAGGCCGTATCGCGCCGCCGCGTTCCGCGCCTCGTCGAACTCGGCGCGGCTGATCCTCCGGCTGATCTCGGGGTGGTCGTCGGCCCGATAGCAGGGCCGATATTGATCCATGAGATTGATGTAGGTGTTGCATGAGACCTTCTCGGCCAGAAAGCGCAGCACCTCTTCGCTTCCGGCGATCTGCCCGGGCAGGACCAGATGGCGCACGAGAAGACCGCGCCGCGCCAGGCCGTCGTCCCCGATGACAAGGTCGCCGACTTGGCGATGCATCTCGAGCACCGCGGTCTGGTTGGCCTCGACGTAGTCGCGTACGCGGGAATACTTCCGGGCCAGGACGGGATCTCCGTACTTCATGTCCGGCATGTAGATATCGATCACGCCGTCCAGCAGGGCGAGCGCCTCGCGGCTGTCGTAGCCGCTGGTGTTGTAGACCAAGGGAAGTCTGAGCCCCTGCTCCGCCGCGATTTCCACGGCGGCCAAGACTTGAGCGACGACATGACTCGGGCTGACCAGGTTGATGTTGTGGCAGCCTTGCTCCTGCAAGGATAGCATCATGCCGGCGAGCTCTTCGGCGGAAACTTCCCGGCCCTGTCCCTTCCAGCTGATCTCCCAGTTCTGGCAATAGACGCAGCGCAGGTTGCACCAGGAGAAGAAGATCGTGCCCGAGCCATTCCAGCCGCGCAGACAGTCCTCTTCCCCATGGTGTGGTCCGAAGGAATGGACGACCGCGTTCTTTCCTGTTCGGCACACCGCCCCCTTGACATCGGCGATGCGATCCACGTGGCAGTAGCGGGCGCAGAGGTCGCAGTCCTTCAGGTGATCTCTCGCCGCGGCGACACGGTCGGGCAGCTCGCTGGAGCCCCGCAGCGCAAGATAGCCGGCTTCGAAGGCTCTCGATTTCGGCCCCTGTGCCGAGGCACTCCGATAGAGCGGGGCGATCACGGAATTCTCCTTCGGTCTTCCTTCCGGCCCGAAACCGGGCCGTCGGCATATGGCCCGGCGCCACGCTAAATCTAGCCCTATGGCAGAACCAATGGTCTTGACCTGGGTCAAAGCCGCCCCTGCGAGCTCAGCAAAGACTGGTCTTTGGCGAGGACACGAGATGACAAGGGCGAAGGCAGACACACAACGGATCCCGCCCTCCGTATACCCGACCAGGTATTGGCACAGCCTGGCCGACGGGCGGGTGCAGTGCGACCTCTGTCCGCGCCACTGCAAGCTTCACGAAGGCCAGCAGGGTCTCTGTTTCATACGGGCCTGTCGGGACGGCGAGATCGTCCTGACCAGCTATGGCCGCTCGAGCGGCTACTGCATCGACCCGATCGAAAAGAAGCCTCTGAATCACTTCCTGCCGGGCACGCCGGTTCTCTCCTTCGGCACCGCGGGCTGCAACCTGGCCTGCCGTTTCTGCCAGAACTGGGACATCAGCAAGTCGCGCGAGATCGATACCCTCGCCGACCAGGCGATGCCCGAAGTCATCGCCTTGGCCGCGCGGTCGCTGGGCTGCCGATCCGTCGCCTTTACCTACAACGACCCCGTGATCTTCCATGAATACGCGATCGACGTCGCGCAGGCCTGCCGCGCCTTCGGCATCAAGTCGGTGGCGGTCACCGCCGGCTATGTCTGCCCAGAGCCGCGGGCGGAGTTCTACCGCGAAATGGACGCCGTCAACGTCGACCTGAAGGCCTTCACCGAGCGCTTCTACAATCGGATCTGCAGCGGCCACCTCGACGCGGTGCTCGACACCCTGGTCTACATCAAGACCGAAACCAAGGTCTGGCTGGAGATCACAAACCTGCTGGTTCCGGGCGAGAACGACTCCGATGTGGAGATCGACCGGATGACCGCCTGGGTCGTCGAGCATCTCGGCCCGGACGTGCCCATGCATTTCTCCGCCTTCCATCCGGAGTGGAAGATGCTGGACAGACCGCGAACGCCGACGACGACGCTGTCCCGCGCCCGCGACATCGCCCGCAGCAACGGCGTGCGTTACGCCTATACGGGAAACGTTCGCGATATCGAGGGTGAAACGACCTATTGCCACGCCTGTGGCGCGGCTCTGATCCGCCGTGACCGCTATCGGATCCTCGATTGGCGGCTGACCGAGGGCGGTGGCTGCCCGGACTGCGGAAGCCGCTGTGACGGCGTGTTCGAAGCGCGGCCGGGCGACTGGGGAGCGAGGACCCAACTGGTCCGACTGAGCGACTGGGCCGAGGTACCCGGCGTGACGTCAGCCTTCGGCTGGCCCTAGAGCACGATGACATGAGGTCGGATCGACCTCTTGTCTGAATCGTGCTCTAGATCAAACTGCGCTCAATTGGACTCAATTGAGCGCAGATAATTTGATCTATTCCATATAGATAGAGCAGCTTATCTGCGTTCGAATGAACGAAGGCTGCTCTGGTCTTTTGAAAGAAAGCGATATTCAGACATGAAGCTGGACCGGCTTCATGTCATCCCGCTCCAGATCGATCCTTTCGAGATCTGGAGAGCGAGGCTGAGCCCCGTCAGGCGACCTGGCTGAGGTCACCGCCTTTGGATTCCGGTACTGAGCGTGGCTTACGACCGCGCCCCGCCTTGGTGCCAAGGCCGTGCCGCTTAGCAAGGGCGGCACGAGCGGCAGCGTACCCCGGTGCGGCCATCGGGTAGTCGCGACGCAAGCTCCATCTCGCCCGATAGGAGTCCGGGTCCAGGCCATGGGCCGTCCGGAGATGGCGCGTCAGAGACCTGAAGCGCCGACCGTCTTCCAGACAGACGATGTATTGCCGCCTGACGGATTGCCGGATCGGTACGGCCGGATCCGGCGCGCGCTCTGTGAGGGTCCTTTCGCGTTGTGATGCCGTCATCAGGGTGTCCCAAACCGAAGAGATCAGGGACGGCAGTCGCTCCGCCGCGACCCTGTTCTTGCCCACGTAGGCTGCAACGATCACGCTCGTCATCCGGGTCACTTCGCGGTGGCCTTCTTGTTCTTTGTTCTCCATCAGCTTTGTCCTTTCGGTGTAAGATCTTGGCGTTCCTGTTCTGGATGTAGAACCTCTGACACGCGCTGCAATGCCAAGGGCAAGCGGCATTGAACCCCTCTCTGGCGGGTCAGACCGCGCGGTCCGTCGAGAAAACCTGAAATGATCCGGGGCGCCGGCGCGGCCCATTTGCCCCGGTCGGCCCTTCAGGAACTGGCGCCAAGTACAGGCACCAGATTCCTGCTATTCCGCGCCGCTTACCAGTTGCTGCGCGTCCTCATCCGAGATCGCCCTGTCCGGAGCGGACCCCAGGCAGGCGGCGATTTCGGCACGGTCGAGGGTTTCCTTGGCTTCTAGCGCGGCGACAAGGCGCCGCAGGCCCTCCTC
Source organism: Kiloniellales bacterium (assembly GCA_030066685.1). NCBI lineage: Bacteria > Pseudomonadati > Pseudomonadota > Alphaproteobacteria > Rhodospirillales > Kiloniellales bacterium. The sequence goes on from JASJBF010000029.1 coordinate 67,276, forward strand.
GTGCGTGCGGATCAGCCCCCCGGCGCGCTCTTCCGCTTCGCGAAGCAGTTCGTGCACGGCGGCGTCGACCTCGTGGGCGGTTGTCTCGCTGAATCGTCGCGGCTGCGCGATTTCGCGGCCCAGGAAGGGGTGCTCGTCGCTCTGACGCAGATCGACCGGGCCGACCTCGTCCGCCATGCCCCAACGCGCCACCATGGCCCGCGCCAACTGCGTCGCCTGCTTGATGTCGTCGTCGGCACCGGAGCTTACGGTCTTCAGAAGCTCCTTCTCGGCGGCCCGGCCGCCCAGCATCACCGCAAGACGGTCCTTCAGGTAGTCCTCGGGCAGGGTGTGGCGCTCTTCCTCCGGGAGCATATGGGTGCCGCCCAGGGCGCGTCCGCGCGGGATGATCGTCACTTTGTAGATCGGATCCGCCTTGGGCAGGAAATGGGCAACGGTCGTGTGTCCCGCCTCGTGAACCGCCAGCCGGTAGCGTTCCTCGGGCTGGATCGCCAGGGTCCGCACCGAGCCCATCATGATCTTGTCGCGCATCTCGTCGAAGGCCCGCATGCTCACCTGGGCGGCCCCTTGCCGGGCCGCCAGCATCGCGGCCTCGTTGACCAGGTTCTTGATGTCAGCGCCCGAGAATCCCGGCGTGCCCGCCGCGATTGTCTCCAGGTCGACGTCGCTCGCCAGGGGGGTCTTGCGCGTATGCACCTTGAGAATCTCTTGCCGCGCTTTCTTGTCCGGCAGCTCGAGCGTGACATGGCGGTCGAAACGGCCGGGGCGCAGCAGCGCCGGATCCAACACATCGGGGCGGTTCGTCGCCGCCAGGACGATGACCGCCTCGTGGCCTGCGAAGCCGTCCATCTCGGCGAGGATCTGGTTGAGGGTCTGCTCGCGCTCGTCGTGGCCGCCGCCGAGTCCGGTGCCGCGGACCCGGCCGACGCTGTCCAGCTCGTCGATGAAGATGATACTGGGCGCCCGTTTCTTGGCTTCCTCGAACATTTTGCGCACCCGCGAGGCGCCGACGCCGACGAACATCTCGATGAACTCGGACGCGGAAATGTGAAAGAAGGGTACGCCGGCCTCGCCGGCCAAGGCCCGGGCCAGAAGCGTCTTTCCGGTCCCGGGCGGGCCCATCAGCAGGACGCCACGGGGCGGCTCGGCGCCCAAGCGGGTGTAGCGCCCCGGATCCTTAAGAAAATCGACGAGCTCGGAGACCTCCCGCTTGGCGTTGTCCTGGCCGGCAACGTCCTCGAAGGTAACCTTCTTGCTTCGCTTCTCCTCCTTGGTGGCCGAGCCGGCGAGGAAATCCGGGATGTCGCGGCCGCCGAAGCGGCCCAGCATGCCCTTCTGCATGCGGCTCCAGAACCAGAGGTAGATTCCGATCAGCAGCAGCCAAGGCAACATGCCGTAAAGCAGGTTCAAGGGCCCGTCGCCGTCGGAGCGCAGGCTTCGGATTTGGACGCCCTTCTCTTCGAGCAGCGGTAGTAACTCCGGATCGCCGATACCGGGGATCCGCGATCGAACCTCGGCAGCCGTCTGGCCGAGCGGGCCGACGGGACGGGCCTCCACGAGGATGGCGTCGACGGCGTTTCCGCGGAAGGTGACCTGCGAAAGCTCGCCATCGGCGGCCAGCTGCTTGAACTCGCTGTAGGAGACGTCGGCGACGCGCCGCGGAGCCCGCTCCGGCCAGCCGACGAAGAGCACCAGGAAGACGGCCAGCGTCGCAATCGTGACCAGCAGCCAGTTAGGTATCTTCTTCATTGCGTCCAGATCCAAGCGGCCGGCAGGCCGGTCACGTTTCCGATCCGCGCGGCACGATCATCCCAGGCGGCCCCTGCTCGGGCCTCAGTGATCGTACCCCTGGGTGATGATATAGGCGAGTACGTTGCCTTGCTCCTCGGGCCAAAGGCGAAATGTGGGCATGGGCAAATGCAGCTCGGACATGAAGCGGCGCAGATAGGCGAGGTCCTTGTTCGGGTCCTTGGCGATCTCCCGAAAGCTGGGGGCGCCGCGGTCGGGGATCGTCTCCTGATCCGCCGAAACCAGGTGGCATTCCGCGCACCATTGCAGCGCCACTCTCTTGCCCTTTTCCGGACTGCCGACGGTCTCGGCGGGCTGGCAGGCGGCAAGGCTGGCCAAGAGACAGATTAGGGAAACACCCAGTCGCTCTCGCCGAAGATCGATGTCGCTCCGGATAGCCCGACCTTTCCTCACCTTATTGGTTGCGAAGTTTACGGCGGCTTCTCCTTCCCCGCGGCTCGCCTGTCGGACGATAGCGTCGTCGGGGTCTAATCCGGGGGCCAGAGTTGATGCAGTCCATTGGCCAGGCCAAAGCGCCCGTCATTTGACGCCGACGGGGTGTTCACGACCTTGCGCCACATCAAGGAAAACCGAAGCCCTGGCCTGGAGGATGAAGATCCAGGTCGATGGCCCATCAGAGGGAGCTCCTGCCATGACGATCGCGTCTTCGAGCAAGGTCGTTCCGATCCTCGTCACCGTCTTGGCCCTCGCCTCCTTCCGATTCGCGAGCGCGGCCGGCGATGCCGACCAAGCGAAGGGAATCATCGCAGAGCACTGCGCCGACTGTCACGCGGTCCCCGGTTATGGCGAAGGCGGCAGTCCGGCCCTCGAGGCCCCGCCGCTGCAGGTCTTCGCAGACGATCCCACGACCTACAGCGAGGAAAGGCTGCGTACCTCGCTCCGCCAGCCGCACTGGCCGATGAGCCAGTTCCGGCTCTCCGCGACGGACATCGATAACATCCTCGCCTTCATTGCCGAGCTGAAAGGCGGCGCCAGGTAACCGCACCGGCCTGCTTGAAGGCCTTCTCAGGCCTCGCGCAGCGCCCGCTTCAGGATCTTGCCGATCGCGGACTTCGGCAGCGAATCGCGAAAGGCAAAGGCCTTTGGACGCTCGATCGCCGAGAGCTGATCCTGGAGGAAGGCTTCGAGCTCCTCGACCGTCACCTTGCGCCCGGCCTCAGGTACGACGAACGCCTTCACGATTTCGCCCCAATAGTCGTCCGGCATCCCGACTACCGATGCCTCTGCCACATCGGGATGCCGGCAGATCGCCGCTTCGATCGCGGATGGATAGAGCGTGTAGCCACCGCTGATGATCACGTCCTTCAAGCGATCGACGATGAAAAGATAACCCTCCTCGTCCAGATAGCCGAGATCGCCGCTGGACAGGCGGCCGTCGACCAAAGCAGCCCGTGTCAACGTCGGCTGCTGCCAGTAGCCGGCCATGATCTGCGGACCACGCAGGCAGATCTCGCCGGTCTCCCCGGGTGGCAGGACGCTCCTGGCTTCATCGAGGGACAGGATCTCGATCACCGTCCCGGGCAGCGGCAGCCCGACAGAACCCACTTTGTCCCGGCTCTCCAGAGGGTTGCCGCAGGCGACCACGGGCCCCGATTCGGAGAGGCCATAGCCTTCGGTGACGGGCACGCCGGTCACGTCCTCGAAACGCCTTCGGAGGTCGAGCGGCAGGGAATCGCCGCCAGAGATGCAGACCTTCACCGTCGAGAAATCGGTCGTTGCCGCCTGGGGCGCCTCGAGCAGGGCACGAAGCATGGTGGGCACGGCACTCATGAAGGTCGGACGCAGCCTGTGTATCGTCTTCAGGACCTGCTTCGGCTCGAAGCGCGGCAGGATGATCAACTCGGCGCCCAGAGAAAGGCCGAAGTTCATCAATCCGGAAAGTCCGAAAGCGTGAAAGAATGGCAAGACGGCGAGAATCCGGTCGCGCCCTGGCGAAGCCTTGGTGAACCAGGCCCGGCATTGCAGCGCATTTGCCAGGAGATTTCTGTGAGTCAGGGCGACGCCCTTGGGGCGGCCGGTCGTGCCGGCGGTGTACAGCAGGACCGCCGCATCTCGGCCGGGATCGATCATCGCCGCGGCACGGTCGCCGCGCTCGACCAAGAGGTCCTCGAAGGTCAGGTGCCGGTCGTCCTTCGGCACGGCGAGGCGCTGCCGCATCTTCGTCAGGCGAAACATCAGACCCTTGAAAGCGGGCAATGCCCGATGGAGGCGGCAGACCACGATCTTGCGCAGCGATTCCAGCCCCAGTGATGGCTCGACCTTGGCGTAGAGTGCCTTCAGGTCGAGCGTGACCAGGACCTCGCAGCCGGAATCGACCACCTGTTGGCGCACCTCTTCGGCCGCCAACAACGGGTTGAAGGTAACCACGACGCCCCCGGCCTTGATCACGCCGAAGAAGCAGATCACGAAGTAAGGGCAATTGGGCAGGAAAAGACCGACCCGCGTGCCCTTGGTGACGCCAAGAGCGCGGAATCCTTCGGCTGCGCGATCGACCGAGGCGGCCAGCTCCGCGTAAGTGAGCCCCTTGCCCAGGAACTCCAGAGCGGGCCGGTTGGGATGGTCGCGGCGGGCATCGTCCAGCACGGCCCAAAGCGGCCGATCCGGAATGTCGATCCGCCAGCCCACCCCAGGCGGGTAGGAAGCCTCCCAAGGATAAGGCTCGCGCTGCGCTGATCGCTGGACTTTAGGCAAGCCGGCGTCATTCAAGCGAGTCATCTCGCCCAGACTCTCCCTTCGAACCGATTCCCCTCTTGGTCATGACGAATGGCCGGCGGGCCCACCCAGAAGCATCGACCCTTACGAGCCCTCCAGCAGGAAGGAAATCTTCGCGTTGATCCGGTATTCGCTGATCCGTCCGTCCTCGACGACCGCTTCCATGTTCTTGATATAGATCGAGCGAATGCCCCTCACGGTCTCTCTCGCTTGAAGGAGCGCATTGTTGGCCGCGTCCTCCCAGCTCTTCTCCGACTGGGCCAGCACCTCGATCACCTTGAGCATCGTCATAGCTACCTCCGTAGTCTTGGTAGGCCTGCATATCCTTCACACTGTCCGGTCCCAACTTCGCCGCCATGACCTGCGTCAAGAAATCGACCGACACCTACCGCATCCGGAATCGATCGGCAGGAAGAGGTCCAGGGGTGGACGTGTCCGGCGCTTGATCTGAGTCATGGCAGGCGACCTGCGCAATACCTCTAGTGGGCCTCGAGGCTCTTCGAGGTGAGGAAAGGTGGAATGAGCAGGAAGTGGATAACCACCGCCGCATTGATCGTCATGATGACGGCGGGCTGTGCCGAGAGCGGATATGGCCCCAAGCAAAGGGTCGGCGGCCTCACCGGGGCGGCGCTCGGCGGTCTGCTCGGCGCCCAGTTCGGCAGCGGCGCAGGGCAGTTGGCTGCGACCGGCGCCGGTGTTCTGATCGGCGGCCTCATCGGAAGTGAAATCGGCCGATCCATGGACGAGGTCGATCGCATCAAGGCCAACGAAGCGGTCAATCGTGCGCACGGCGCCCCGATCGGAGAGACCATCACTTGGAACAACCCGCGATCGGGCAACTCGGGGGCCGTGACCCCGCTCCGCGACGGCACGTCGACCTCTGGCCAGTATTGCCGGGAGTTCCAGCAAAGCATCACGGTCGCCGGCGAAACGGAACAGGGCTATGGCATCGCCTGCCGGCAGCCCGACGGCACTTGGCGGATCCTGCAGCAGTAACAGAACCCTAGCCGGATAGGGGCGTCTGCGTCCTTCCTGGCCAATCATGACCGCAGTAATGAAGCAGCGAAGAGAGCGACTGCACGAGACGAGCCGATGACGAAAATCGCATTCGCGGTGGCTCGGCTTGTTCCTGCCCACGCAATCATGGAGACGAGCCATGAGCATGAGAGCCGAGGCGCCGAGACCGTCGGCGCAGAGAGCGCTTCAGCCCGACGATTCTAAGAGGCGCGCTTCGATAGACCCCGGACAGATCGATGCGATCTTGCTGGATCTGGACGGTGTCGTGACCGAGACCGCGAAGACCCACGCACAGGCCTGGAAGGCCACCTTCGACGAGTACCTCGGGGAACGCGCGGCACGAGTTGGCGGCACTTACGAGCCCTTCGACTTGGTGCAGGACTACCAGCGCTATGTCGACGGCAAGCCGCGTTACGACGGCGTTGCGAGCTTCCTGCGGTCGCGGAACATCTACCTGCCGCCTGGGGAAGACAGCGACCCGCCGGACAGGGAGACGGTCCGCGGCCTGGGGAACAGGAAGAACCAGTTCTTCCTCAAAGCGATCAGGCACAGTGGCGTCGAAGTCTATGGAAGCTCAATCGACTTCATAAAGCGCGCCAAGTCGCACCGCCTGAGGGTCGCGGTCGTCTCGTCCAGTCGCAACTGCCGCGAGGTCCTGGAGGCCACCGGCATCGGCGATCTCTTCGACGCGCAGGTGGACGGGGTGGTCGCAAAGGAGTGGATGCTCGCAGGCAAGCCGGCGCCAGACACTTTCCTGGAAGCCGCGCGGCGTTTGGGGGTAGAACCGAGCAGGGCCGCCGTCGTCGAGGACGCGATATCCGGGGTTCAGGCCGGCAAGGCCGGTAACTTCGAGCTGGTGGTCGGCGTCAGCCGCAACGGCCAGCCAGAGCTTCTGCGAGAAGGCGGCGCCGATGTCGTGGTGTCCGACCTGAGCGAGCTGAGTCTCAAGAAAGGCGAACACGGAATGAGCGCCCTTGCCCCGCCGGCCTTTGAGAATCTGGACGCACTCTGGGCCCGGATCGGACAGCGACGTGTCGCGGTCTTTCTCGACTATGACGGAACGCTCACGCCGATCGTCGAGCGTCCCGACCTGGCGGTCCTGTCAGATGACATGCGCACGACGCTCGCGGCCCTTGCCGAGCGCTGTCCCGTTCTCGTGATCAGCGGCCGAGAGCGCGGCGACGTGGAGCGGCTCGTCGGCCTGAAGGGGATCATTTATGCCGGCTCCCACGGCTTCGATATCGTCGGGCCCGCAGGCGCGGAGCTTCCTCATGAGAAGATCGCCGGCTACGCGCCGATCATAGCGCAGGCGGCCGGCGAGCTTGATCGTCAGCTTGCTTCGATCGCGGGCGTCATCGTCGAGGACAAGACCTATGCCTTAGCCGTGCATTTCCGAATGGTGAGCCCCAAGGACGTGGGCCGCGTCGAGCGTATCGTAGATTCCGTTGCCGCACAGCATCCCGCGCTGCGCAAGACGGGTGGCAAGAAGGTCTTCGAGCTCCGGCCCAACTTGGATTGGGACAAGGGAAAGGCGGTTCTCTGGCTGCTCGGCGCGCTGGATCTCAACGACACGGATGTGGTGCCGCTCTACATTGGGGACGACATCACGGACAGCGACGCCTTCGATGCGCTTCATGGCAAGGGACTCTCGTTCCTCGTCGCCGAACGACCGCAAGCCACGAACGCAGACTACCGGCTATCGGATACGGCCGAGGTGCAACGCTTTCTGAAGGAACTGACGGCCGTCATCGAGGAGAGAGAGGCATGAGCGAATGGTGTCTGCGCTATGAGGGCTATGACCCGCAGAGCGAAGGTTTGCGGGAAACGCTTTGCGTATTAGGCAACGGCTACTTCGCCACGCGTGGCACCGCGCCGAACGCGGTGGCCGACGACGTTCACTATCCCGGGACCTATCTGGCCGGCGGCTACAACCGGCTGACCAGCGAGATCGCCGGCCGCGAGATCGAGAACGAAGACCTGGTCAACATCCCCAACTGGCTGCCTCTCGTGATCCGCATCGATGACGGGCCATGGCTGCGTCCGGGCGAGGTCGAACACTTCGACTACGAGCAGGAGCTCGACCTGCGGCAGGGCCTGCTCTCGCGCTCTTTCCGCCTACGCGATCCGCAAGGTCGGACGACGCTCTGGCGGGAACGTCGCTTTGTTTCCATGGCAGAGCCCCACCTGGCCGCTATCGAGCTGCGCCTCACCCCGGAGAACTGGTCGGGGCGGATGACCCTTCGCTCGGCGATCGACGGCGGCGTCCTCAATGATGGCGTTGCGCGCTACCGCGAACTGAACCGCCGGCATCTCGAGACCCTTGAAACCGCGCAGACCAGCGATGACACGATCTTGCTCCGCAGCCGCATGGTCCAATGCCGCCGCGAGATCGTCGAAGCCGCGCGCACGCGGCTTCAGCAGGACGGGAAGCCCCTGGCTGGCGAGCGCCACTTGGACCGGCTGCCCGATTTCATCGCCCAGGACATCGCCTTTGACGCCGAAGAAGGACGGGAGATCGCGGTCGAGAAAGTGGTCGCGCTCTACACCTCTCAGGACGAGGCGATCTCGGAACCGGGACTGGCCGCGATCGACCAGCTCGACCATGCCGACTCCTTCGACAGGCTTATGGAAGCGCACCGACGCGCCTGGGCCCATCTCTGGGAAGAATGCGGGATCGAGATCGAGACCACGGCGAATCACCACGTGGGCCTGAAGCTCCGTCTGCATATCTTTCACCTTCTGCAGACCATCTCGATACACTCCGTCGACCTCGACGTCGGAATGCCGCCGCGCGGCTGGCACGGCGAGGCCTACCGCGGCCATATCATGTGGGACGAGTTGTTCATCTTCCCCTACCTCAACCTGCGCAAGCCGGTCCTCACGCGGTCCCTGCTGCGCTACCGCTACCGGCGGCTCGGGGCGGCGCGCCGGGCCGCGCGAGAGGCCGGATTCCGTGGCGCGATGTTTCCCTGGCAAAGCGGCAGCGACGGTCGCGAAGAGAGCCAGCGCCTGCACCTCAATCCGATGTCGGGGCGCTGGATCTCCGACGATTCGCAGCGCCAGCGCCATGTCAACGTCGCCATCGCGTTCAACGTCTGGCAGTACTACGAGGTGACGGAGGATCGCGAGTTCCTCTACGACTTCGGCGCCGAGCTGATGCTGGAAATCGCCCGTTTCTGGGCAAGTATCGCCAGCTACGACGAGTCCAGCGGACGCTATGCGATCCGCGGGGTCATGGGGCCGGACGAGTTCCATACCGCCTACCCGGGAAAGGACCCCACGACGGAAGGCGGCCTGGACAACAACGCCTATACCAACGTCATGGTGGCCTGGACGCTGAGCCGCGCCCTCGATGCCCTCGACCTGCTGCCCGAAAACCGGCGCCGGGAACTCTGCGACCAGCTCGAGCTGAGCGCGGAGGAACTCGACGACTGGGACGATATCAGCCGCAACCTGACCGTTCCCCTCCATGACGGCGTCATCAGCCAGTTCGAAGGCTACGAGAAGCTGAAGGATTTCGACTGGGACGGCTACCGGAAGAAGTATGGTGACATCCAGCGACTGGATCGCATCCTGGAGGGCGAAGGCACCGATTCCAACCTCTACAAGGTCTCGAAACAGGCCGACGTCCTCATGCTCTTCTTCCTCTTCTCCACCGAGCAGCTCACGGAGATCTTCGAACGCCTTGGCTACGATTTCGATCCCGACACTATTCTCAAGACGATCCGATACTACGTGCAGCGCACCTCTCATGGCTCGACCCTCAGCTGGGTCACCCACGCCTGGGTCCTGGCACGTGCCGATCGACCGCGCTCCTGGGAGCTCTGGTCCCAGGCGCTGGACAGCGACATTGCCGACATACAGGACGGCACGACCAAGGAAGGGGTTCACCTCGGCGCCATGGCCGGCACGGTCGATCTGGTCCAGCGCTGCTACACTGGCATCGAACCGCGCGCCAACGTGCTGACCTTTAATCCGCGGCTTCCGGATGAACTGACCTGCCTCACGACGACCGTCCGATACCGCGGACAAACGCTCGATCTCAAGGTAAATCACGAGAAGCTTTGCGTCTCCAGCCGGCCCTTCACGGCATATCCGATCACCATCGCCTATCGCGGCCACGTGCGCGAGATCAGCCCGGGGCAGCGCTACGAGTTTCGGCTCGTGCACCAGAAGGAGCGCGGCGGCGCCAGTCTGCAGCAACGGCAAAATGCAGCCCCTTCCGCATCGCCGAAGCCGCAGGAGCCGGCGGCATAGGACCGGGACCGTCGGTTCTCTGTTCTGCGCCGACGTAGGCCATGATGCCCCCGCTGGACGCCGGGTTCACTTTCATAACAAGCTCGTGGTCGCGTCGCGGGCCATTTCTTGGACGGCGGCGGCGCTGTCGGCCAGCACGATCAAATCGTACCCCGTTCCTGCCTCCAGCGGGCCGGGCGTCAGGACGATGACCCCTTCTTCGCGCTTGCCGGCGACGAAAAGCCGTTCGCCCAGACTGTGGACGACGTCTGCAAAGGGCCGGCCTCGCGCCCTCAGATGGCTCCTTTGAGCGATCACGAAGGGACGACGCTGCCAGTTGCCCAGAATCCGATTGATCAAAGTCATGGGGATCGACACGCCACCCCACCGGCCATTGCATTCGACCCAGTGGGTTCTGCTTCCCGTCTTGCCGTCATTCAGCAGAATGGCGTCGAAGCTGCAGCGGCCGAAATAGCCAAGACACTGAAGCAGGTAGGCGAGCTGGAGGGTCTCGGTCGCCAGCTGCCGGCGAACGGTCGAAGACAGCTCGCAGGGCGAAGCACCGACAAAGACGCGTTTTCTGCCCGCCAGGTTCTGCTCGAAGATCCCTTCGATGATCGGCAGGTTCTCGGAGGAATGGGGAATCCAGACCTGAACCGATGGGCTGGCCAGGATCGGTTGCTCCCAGGCCGTGACCATCAGCGGGAAGTCTCCCCTCCAGCCGGTTCGGGTCAGCAGGGAACAAAGCTCCTCGCGCAGCGGTGTGAGCGGGCGTCCGGCGACCTCCGCAGACTCCAGGACGATGTTGCCCGTCGAGCTGGCGGAGGCCGGTATCTTGATGGCAACGCTGGCATAGCGACCAGCCAAGCTCTTCACGTGATAAGCGAGGAGCGCCGGCCCGTTGGCGAGCCGAACCTCGGGTAAGGCGCCGCGTCCGAGGACGTCGTCGACCCTCGCCTCGAACCAGAGCTTGTCGTTCACACAGCGCGTCAGACCCGGCGGCCCGGCGGCGACGCGGACTTCCGCCTCGCTTCGTCGGGCGATGGCTCTCGCCAAGGCCCAAGCCTTGCCGTCTCCGAGGTAGGGCAAGAGGTTGAGCCCGCGGTGTTCGTCGGCCAGTCGCGCCATCCCTTCGAGGAACCGCGAGTCGCGCAAGCAACGAAGGGCCAGGGGAACTGGAGGCGAACAGGCTTCTGGGATCCGGACCTCGACCCGGCCCAGAGCCAGCGTGTCGCGGCAATAGCTTTCGAAGGCAGGATTGCGGTCGGCTGCAAGGGCAAGGACATCGCCGTCGCCGGCCAGCATCATCGCACGATAGGTGTAGCGTCGATCATCCTCCGGGTTGTAGAGGGCGATGCTGCTGTGGTCTTCCAAGACTAGGTTGGGACCCGGACCGAGACCCGAGCTCACACGCGGCCCGAAAGCGGCGGTCGAGATCAGGCGCGGATCGCGCTCTTTGATCTCAACGGCGAGGCCCTCTATGCGGGCGCGTTGCATCCCGTCGAGTTCGACCCTGTGTTGCTCGACGATGGGCAGGCGAAACCCTGTCTTGTCCGAGGCCGGATCCGCCGTGATGAACGGCTTCCTGGGAATAGCCATATCAGAGCCCTCACAGAGACCCTAGAGCACGATGACATAGGGTGGAATCGACCTCCTGTCTGAATCGTGCTCTAAACTTCTGAAAAAGAGCGAGATTCAGACATGAAGCCGGATCGGCTTCATGTCATCCCGCTCTAGGGCCGGTCGCCCGAGACCTCCGTCCAGGCGGGATGCTCGGCTCTCAGTTTCAGCAGCTCGTCGAGCAAAGTCGCCTGTTCGGCCTTAGTAATGCGACCGATGGCTTCGAAGAGCTCGCCGCACTCGGCGATGTGAGCCTCCATCGCCTCCGAAGCGCGCAGCAACTCTCGCCGCTCTTCCTCCGGCAGGGCCGCAGCCATCGGCAGCGTTTCGAGAGCGCGGACGACGGCCAGACCCTCCGCATGCTCATTCAACAGGCCCTCGACGTGATCTTTGCCTATGAGCGGCACGAGCACAGGATAGAAATGCCGTTCCTCAAAAGCGATATGGGCGCCCGCGTCCCGATCCACGTCCGCCGCCGCGGCGCTGGCCTCGGACTGGCGGCCCGCCCGAAGCGCGGAGGAGATCCGGTGGAAGCCACGGCCCAACAAAGCGTGGTCTTCGCGGAAAGCCCGCAGCAGTTCATCCATGGCACGCCCCATGGTGACCAGTCTTCGACAGCCGACCCTTGCACCCTATGAGGTGGATCAAGTTTCTCGGAGATATTGCCGGCCTAAGATTGCGAAGAGCCTTGATCAGCAGCTGGGAGGGTGAGATTTCGCGATGTGCCGCCTCTATGGCTTCCGGGCGACCGAGGAATCCAAGGTGGAATGCACCCTGGTGCACGCGCAGAACGCCCTCATGGTGCAGAGCCTGGAGGATTTGAAGGGCTACACCCATGCCCACGGCTGGGGCGTGGCGGCCTACGAGGATCACCGACCGCTGGTTGAGAAGGAGGCCTGGGCTGCCTATCACGGTGAGCACTTCCACCGCGCTGCTGCCCGGATCTATGCGCGGACGGTCCTGGCCCATGTCCGGCGCGCCACCGTCGGACTCGCGATCCCGGACAACACCCATCCCTTCGTGCACGAGACCATCGCCTTCGCTCACAACGGTACGGTGCCGCACTTCGACGCCCTGCGCCCGCGCTTCCTCAACGCCATGTCGGATCCTCAGCGCGCCGCCCTGCGTGGCACCACCGACAGCGAGCATGTCTTCCGCTTGCTCATGACTCTGCGCAGTCGGTCGCCCGATCTGACCTTGGCCGAGTTGCTGCGCCAGGGCGCACGCCTGGTCTTCGACTGGTGTCAGGCCCGGGACCCGGCGGCGAAGATCGGCCTCAACCTCTTGATGACGGATGGAGCGGAGATCGCCGGAACCCGGATCGGCCGGGGCCTCTTCTACGTGGAGCGCGACGGCGTCTATGACTGCGAGATCTGTGGGTTTCCGCATATCCACCACGTGCCGAGCCGGGATTATCGGGCCGTGGTCGTGGCCTCGGAACCGATCACCCGGGAGACCTGGCAGGAGGTTCCGGCGGACTCCCTGATCCGGATCACGCCGCAAGCGGAGCTCGTGATCCAACCGCTTTGAGACTCGGGCTTGCTGCTTCAGAGCCTCGCCAAAATTCGCGAGGAACCAGGGCAGGGTTATTGACCCAGAGCAAGGCGCGCCAGTCCCGCCTCTGTTCGAGTCGCTGCAGGACTGTCGCCTGATCAAGGAGTGGGACGCATGCCTGCCAAGGAGATCAAATTCTCGAGCGATGCCCGCGAGCGGATGCTAAAGGGCGTCGATATCATGGCCGACGCCGTCAAGGTGACGCTCGGTCCCAAGGGCCGCAACGTCGTGGTCGAGAAGAGCTTCGGCGCACCGCGCATGACCAAGGACGGGGTCTCGGTCGCCAAGGAGATCGAGCTGACCGATCACTTCGAGAACATGGGTGCCCAGATGCTGCGCGAGGTCGCGGTCAAGACCAGCGAGCTCGCCGGCGACGGCACCACGACCGCCACGGTCCTGGCCCAGGCCATCGTGCGCGAGGGGGCCAAGGCCGTCGCGGCAGGCATGAATCCCATGGACCTCAAGCGCGGCATCGACCGTGCGGTCGAGTTCGTCGTGGCGGAGCTCCGGGCGCGCTCGCGCAATGTCACCACGACCGCGGAGATCGCACAGATCGGGACGATCTCGGCCAACGGCGAGACGGACATCGGCGACATGATCGCCGATGCCATGCAGAGAGTCGGGAACGAGGGCGTGATCACGGTCGAGGAGGCCAGGAGCCTGCTGACCGAGCTCGAGGTCGTCGAAGGCATGCAATTCGACCGCGGCTACCTCTCCCCCTACTTCATCACCGACGCCGAACGGATGAAGGCGGAGATGGAGGAGCCTTACATCCTGCTGCACGACAAGAAGCTCTCGTCGCTCCAGCCCCTTTTGCCGCTTCTGGAAGCCGTGGTGCAGTCCGGCAAGCCGCTGCTGATCGTCGCGGAGGACGTCGAGGGCGAGGCCCTGGCCACTCTGGTGGTCAACAAGCTCCGTGGCGGCCTCAAGGTCGCGGCGGTCAAGGCGCCGGGCTTCGGCGACCGCCGCAAGGCGATGCTCGAGGACATGGCAGTCCTGACCGACGGCCAGCTCCTCTCCGAGGAGCTCGGGGTCAAGCTCGAAAACGTGACCATGGACATGCTGGGCCGCGCCAAGAAGGTCATCATCACCAAGGACGACACCACCCTCGTGGGCGGGGCTGGAGAGGCCAGCAAGATCCAGGCACGCTGCGTCCAGATCCGTCGGCAAATCGAGGACACCACCTCCGACTACGACAAGGAGAAGCTCCAAGAGCGCCTGGCCAAGCTGGCCGGGGGCGTTGCGATCATCCGGGTCGGCGGCGCCACCGAGGTCGAGGTGAAGGAGCGCAAGGACCGGGTCGAAGACGCGATGAACGCCACCAAGGCCGCGGTCGAGGAAGGCATCCTGGCCGGCGGCGGGATGGCCCTGGCCTATGCGGCCGGGGCGCTCGGCTCGCTCAACGCGGCCAACCACGACCAGCAGGTCGGTATCGACATCGTGCGTCGGGCCCTTCAGATGCCGGCCCGGCAGATCCTGGTCAACGCCGGAGAGGACGACTCCATCGTCATCGGCCGCCTGCTGGAACAGGAGGATTTGGACCGGGGCTACGACTCGCAGGCAGGCGCGTACTGCAATTTGGTCGAGGCCGGCATCATCGACCCGACCAAGGTCGTGCGTCTCGCCCTGCAGGACGCGGCCTCGATCGCGGGGCTGCTGATCACCACCGAGGCCATGGTCGCCATAAAGCCGGAACCGCTGCCACAGCCGGCGGGGCCGGGAGCTGCCGAGATGGGCTTCTGACCGCCGGAGTGGAGCGAGGGCCTCGTCGCAAGGCGCTCAGCGCCGCGACGCGACCGTCGTTCACGGCACGCCAAGGGAGGCTACGCGCATGACCGCCTCGCTTCTCCTCGCACGCCTCATCGGGCCGCTGTTCCTGGTGGTTGGACTGGGGATGCTCGTGAACCGCGTCTACTACCGAAGCATGATCACGAGCTTTCTGAAGGACCCCGGCCTCTACTACTTCTCGGGCGCGCTCGCCCTCGTGGTCGGCCTGGTGATCGTCCTCTACCACAACCTCTGGACCGCCGACTGGCGGGTCGTTATCACGGTGATCGGTTGGCTTTCCATCCTCAAGGGTGGCATCCGGATCCTCCTGCCGACCGCGGGCAGGGGCTTGGCGCTTCGCCTGTCCGAAGCGAACTGGCCGGTCGTCTCCGGCGGCCTGCTGCTGCTGGCCCTGGGCGGCTGGCTCACCTTCCAGGGCTTTGGCCTTCTAGGCTGATCCCGCGGCTCAGGACCAGCGCCGGTAGGTCATGGCCCGGCGGACCCGTTGCTTGGCAAGCTCGACCGCCGCGGCCCGCGGAGTCACCTTCCGTTCGGCAGCGGCCGCTAGGACGGCGTCCGTGTTGTGGCGGACCTTCTCCGCGATGGTCTCAAAGGCCGCGGCCTGCGTCCCGCCGGCATACTCCACCGCGGCACAGATCACCCCGCCGGCGTTGGCGATGAAGTCGGGGATCACCAAGACGCCGCGCTCGTGCAGCTCGGCCTCGGCCTCCGGGGTCACCGGGATGTTGGCGCCTTCGGCCACCAGCTTCGCCTTCAGCCCGCTGACGTTGTCGGCGCGCAGCACGTCGGGACGCGCGGCCGGGATCCAGATTTCGCAATCGACGCCGACGACCGCGTCTCGGTCCAGCGTCTGGCCCCTTCCGTAGTCGAGCACGCTGCCGCCGCTCTCCTTAACCTCGATCAGGCGGGCGATGTCGATGCCTTCCGAATCGTGCAGGGTGCCTTTGGAGTCGGCCGCGGCCACCAGGACCGCGCCGCCTTGCGCTAGGAAGCGGGCGGCGTGCCTTCCGACGGAGCCAAAGCCCTGGACCGCGACCCGGGCGCCATCGAGCTTCAGGTCGCAATGGGCCTTGGCGACCTCGACGGCGACGCTGAGCCCGAAACCGGTGGCGCCGATCTCGTCGAGGGGAATGCCGCCGATCTCACGCGGCAGGCCGACCGCGCGGCCGATCTCGTCGCGCACCCAGGCCATGCAGCGTTCGTCCGTCCCCATGTCAGGCCCGACGATGTAGCCGGAGAGATCCCGGATGGCGCAGGCGTAGGCGCGGATCAGCCGTTCCTTGTCTTTAGCGGGCATCCGAGGATCGGCGAAGATCACCGACTTGCCGCCACCGTGGGGCAGACCCGCCGCGGCGTTCTTGAGGGTCATGGCACGGGCCAGGCGAAAGCACTCCTCCAGGCTGACGTCCGGAGCCATGCGCAGGCCGCCGATCGAGGGGCCGGCGGCGATGTTATCGACGACGACGATGGCCTTGAGACCGGTCGTGGGCTCGTAGACGTGGACGATCTGCGCCGGGCCAAGGTCGTCGGCGAAACGAAAGACGTTCTCCCTGTCACCGCTCCGCATTTCCATCTCCATCCTACTCGCCTTTCTCCAGGTCCCTTTTCACGACTGCCAGGAAGCGTGCGGCCTCGCCGCCCATCACCGCCCGATGGTCGAAGGTCAGCGACAGGGGTAGGATCCGGCGCACCGCCGGCGCCCCTGCGACCGGCACGACGGCGTCATGGACCTGTCCGGCGCCGAGGATCGCGACCTGCGGCGGCAGGATCACCAGGGCGGCATGGCGGCCGCCGAACATACCGAAGTTGGACAGCGTGACGGTCTGGCCGCGCAGCTCCTCCAGCGGCACGCTGCGCGCGGCGACATCGCGCTTCATCGCCTCAAGGCCCAGGCGCAGGTCCTCGACGCTACGGCCACCGACGTCGCGCAGAACCGGAACGAAGAGCCCGTCCTCGGTGTCCATGGCGATGCCGAGATTGATCTTCGCATGCAGGCGCCGGCCCTGGTCGCGGCCGAAGTACCAGGCGTTGAGGGCCGGCTCCGCGGCGCAGCCGGCCGCAATCGCGCGGACCAGGCGCATGGTCGTGTCCGCGCCGTCCGGCCAGGCGCCGATGTCGGCTTCTTCGGTTACCGTCGCTGGTACCACCTCGGCGTGGGAGCGCTCCATGTTCCGCGCCATGGCCCGGCGCACACCGCGCAACGGCTCCAGGGGTGCGGCACCTTCCGCCTCCGCCGCGGCGCCTTCGACGTCCTTGGAGGTGACGGCCCCGCCGGGACCGCTGGGCGCCACCGTGGCCAAGTCGACACCCAGGCGCCGCGCCAAGGCTCGCACCGCCGGCGCCGCCTTGTAGCCTTCGGGCTCAGTCTCCGGTGCCGACGGGACGGCCGTCATCGCCTCGGGGATCTCGCCGACCACCGTTCCGGCCTCTGCGGCGGGTGCCTCTCCGAAGTCGACCAGAGCGCCACCGATTGGAACGATGTCGCCGACCACGTGGTGCAGCTTGGCGATGCGCCCGGACTGCGGTGACGGGATCTCGACCACCGCCTTTTCGGTCTCGACCGAGACCAGCGGCTGGTCGCCGACGACGTGATCGCCGACACCGACGTGCCAGGCGACGATCTCTGCCTCCTGCAGGCCTTCTCCGAGGTCGGGCAGCCGGAAGGTGCTCATGCGTACTCCAGCAGGCTCTTGACCGCAGCGGTGATCCGTTCAGACCCGGGCATATAGAGATGCTCCAGGCGCGGTAGGGGCATCACGGTATCGAAGCCGGCGACCCGGCGCAGCGGCGCCAAGAGATGCATCAGGCCTTGGTCGGCCAGGCGGGCGGCGATCTCGGCGCCGAAGCCGGAAGTCAGCGGCGCCTCCTGGACGACGACGCAGCGCCCGGTCTTTTCCACCGAGCCTAGGATCGTCGCCATGTCGAGCGGCTTCAAGGTCGCGACGTCGATAACCTCGGCCGTGATTCCCTCGGAGGCCAGGGTCTCGGCGGCGGCGAGGGTCTCGACGACCATCGCGCCCCAGGTCACCAAGGTCACGTCCTTCCCCTCGCGCAAGTGGAAGCAACTTCCGAGCGGGGCGGCCGCGCCGTCGTCGTCGAGGTCCTCCTTGGGCGCCCGGTAGATCCGCTTGGGCTCAAGGAAGACGACCGGATCGGGATCGCGGACCGCCGCCAGTAGCAGGCCGTAGGCCCGGGCCGGCGAGGCAGGGATCACGACCTTGAGTCCAGGGATGTGGGTGAAGAGCGCCTCGAAGCTCTCCGAATGGTGCTCCGGCGCATGGATGCCCCCGCCGTAGGGCGCGCGCACGACGATGGGACTGCTCAAGCGCCCGCGGGTCCTGGTCCGGAGCCGCCCGGCGTGGCTCAGCAGCTGATCGATCGCCGGGTAGATGAAGCCCATGAACTGATACTCGACCACCGGCCGAAAGCCCTGGGCGCCGAGCCCCACCGCCAGGCCGGCGAAGAGGGACTCCGACAGGGGGGTGTCGAGCACGCGGCCCTCGCCGAAGCGCGCGAGCAGGCCGTCGGTCGCCCGGAAGACGCCACCGTCGACGCCGACGTCCTCGCCGAGGACCACTACGCTCTCGTCCTCGGCCATGGCCCGCGCCAGCGCCAGGCGAACGGCCTCCACCATTGCGATCTCAGCCATGTTCGGCCTCCGCGACCAGGAAGGCGCGCTGCACGGCAAGGTCTTCCGGCAGCTCGGCATAGAGGTGATCGAAGAGGCTCTCTGGCGGTTGTGGCGGCGTCGCCAGGTAGGCCTCGGTCGCAGATTCGACTTCCTCGCTGCAGGCCGTGATCAGGGCTTCTTCCTCGGCCTTGGTCCAATGGCCGGCCTCGGTCAGGTAGATCCGCAGTCGCGCGATCGGCTCTTCCTTCCAGCGGGCGCTGACCTCCTCGTCGCTGCGGTAGCGGCTGGCATCGTCGACCGTGGTGTGATCGCTCAGCCGGTAACTCAGGGCTTCGATCAGATGTGGTCCGCCGCCCTTTCGCGCATTGTCCAGCGCCGCACCGACCCGGGCCCGAACCGCGACGACGTCGTTGCCGTCGACTTGCTCGCCAGCGAAGCCGGCGGCGACGGCTTTCTGCGCGAGAGTCGCCGTGGCGCTCTGCTTGCTGCGCGGCACCGAGATGGCCCACTGGTTGTTGTTCACGACGAAGACCAAGGGCAGCGCCCAGACACCGGCCAGGTTCATGGCTTCGTAGACGTCGCCCCTGGAGGTCGCCCCGTCGCCGAAGACACAGACCGCGACCCGGGCTTCGCCCCGCAGCTTGAAGGCGAGCGCAACGCCCGCGGCGTGAGGTGCGTGGGTCCCGACCGGGATGCAGACTGGGAAGTCCTCGCGCGGACCGGCGAAATCGCTGCCCCGCTCGTCCCCGCCCCAGTAGAGCAGGAGCTCGGTGAGGGTGACACCGCGCAGCATCTGCGCCGCATGCTCCCGGAACGACGGCAGCAGAACGTCCTCCGGGGCCATGGCCGCCGCGACGCCGACCCCGACGGCCTCCTGGCCGAGGCAAGAGGCATAGGTGCCGAGGCGACCGGTGCGCTGCAGCGAAACCGCCTTCTGGTCGAAGGTCCGGGCCCGCACCATGGCGCGGTAGAGCGCCTTCAGGGCCTCTGGATCCTGCGCGAAATCTGGCAATTGGCCCTGGGCCTTGCCTTCGGGGTCGATCAACCGGGTGTAGGAAATCTTCAGCCCGGCAAGCGGTTCTTCGTCTTCTGCGGTGTCCAAGTCCTCACCCCGTTCGAAGGTTCAGCCGACTCCTCGACCCGGCGATTATATGCCGATGTTTGGATCGGTCCTCCACCGAACCTTGCTACAGAATGTCATGCCCGGACTTGATCCGGGTATCCATCGAGTCGCCGGCACCATGGATGGCCGGGTCAAGCACGGCCATGACAGCGAGAGGAGGATCGGCGTCAGCCGATACCCCGGGCACTCACCTCTTTTCCAGGCCCAGTTCCTCCGCCATCTGCTGGCGCATCACGAACTTCTGTATCTTGCCGGTGACCGTCATGGGGAAGCCCTCGACGAACTCGATGTACCGCGGGATCTTGAAGTGGGCGATCTTGCCCTGGCAGAAGTCGCGGATCTCCTCCTCGGTCGCGCTCTCCCCCTGGTGAAGCTTGATGCAGGCGCAGAGCTCCTCGCCGTACTTCGGATCGGGAACGCCGATGATCTGGACGTCCTCGATCTTGGAATGGGTGTAGAGGAACTCCTCGATCTCGCGCGGGAAAATGTTCTCGCCGCCGCGGATCACCATGTCCTTGATCCGGCCGACGATCTGGCAGTAGCCCTCCTCGTCGATGGTCGCGATGTCTCCGCTCGCGATCCAATGCGCCTCGTCGATCGCCTTCTTGGTCCGCTTGGGATCGTTCCAGTAGCCCAGCATGACGCAGTAGCCCCGGGTCAGCAGCTCGCCCGGCGCGCCGCGGGGCAGGATGCGCCCTTCGGTGTCGACGATCTTGACCTCGGTGTGCGGCAGGACCCGACCGACCGTGGTGACGCGGCGTTCCAGGGGATCGTCGACCGAGGTCTCGAAACTGACCGGTCCGGTCTCGGTCATGCCGTAGGCGATGGTGATCTGCCCCAGGTGCATCTCGGTCATGACCCGCTTCATCAGCTCGATCGGGCAAGGGGCGCCGGCCATGATCCCGGTCCGCAGGCTGCTCATGTCGAAGTCCTTGAAGTCCGGGTGGTCGAGCTCGGCGATGAACATGGTCGGCACGCCGTGCAGGGCGGTGCAGCGCTCCTTCTCCACAGCCTCGAGCGTGGCGCGGGCGTCGAAGCCCTCCGAGGGGTAGATCATGGCCGCGCCGTGGGTGATGCAGACCAGGCTGCCGAGCACCATGCCGAAGCAGTGGTACATCGGCACCGGGATGCAGAGCCGGTCGGCCTCGGTCAGGCGCATGTCCTCGGCCACGAAGAAGGCATTGTTCAGAATACTGTGGTGGCTGAGGGTCGAGGCCTTGGGCGCCCCGGTGGTGCCGCTGGTGAACTGGATGTTGATGGGATCGTCGAACTGCAGCTCGCCGGCCAGCTCCACGAGCCGGGATCGCTCTGCCTCGCCGCCCTGCTCGGCGATCTCGCCGAAGTTGAGCATGCCCGGCGATTTCCCTTCGCCGAGGCGGATCAGGATCCGGAGCGACGGGATGGCCGCGCTCTGCAGCCGGCCAGGCTCGCTCTCCTTCAACTCGGGCAGTAGCTCGCCCAGCATGTCGATGTAGTTGCTGGCCTTGAAGGTTGGCGCGGTGATCAGCGCGGCACAGCCGACGGTGTTGAGTGCATATTCCAGCTCCGGCAGGCGATAGGCCGGGTTGATGTTGACCAGGACCAGGCCCGCCTTGGCGGTCGCGAACTGTGTGATCAGCCACTCGGCGTTGTTCGGCGACCAGATGCCGATACGCTCGCCCGGCTTCAATCCCAAGGCGATCAGACCCGCGGCCAGGGCGTCGACGCGCTCCTTCAGCTCGCCAATGGACCAGCGAATGTCCTGGTGACAGACGACCAGGGCCTCGCGATCGGCCCAGCGCATTGCCGCCTCGTCGAAGAAGACACCGATGGTCTTTCCGATCAGGGGGACCGGGCTCACGCCGTGGACATAGCTCGGCTGGCCGACCTTAGGCACAGCAGGCGCGCCGCCCCTTCGGTGGTTGTCGCTCATGCTGTCGGAAAGCTTTGCGGTCACAGCCATGCGGGGACATTCTGCTCGTTTGCCGAACCTCAATAGGCCTGCCCCGGGGCGCGAGCAACCACGGTCCAGTGTTCGAGAGTCATAGCCCTCCAGGCCCGGTCGTCACTTGATCTGCGTCAACCGGTTTTCGAGGCACAGCGGACAGGATCCTAGTCGAGAGGACTGCGTTGCCATGGCGAGAGCGATGACAGCCGGATCGTCGGGAGGCAGGGCGTCGATCACCCTGTTTCTTTGCGGCGACGTCATGACCGGCCGCGGCATCGATCAGGTGCTGCCGAACCCGGGCGACCCCCGGATTTGCGAGCCCTACGTGACCTCGGCCAGGGACTACGTCGCCCTGGCGGAGGAACGCCACGGCCCCCTCCCGCTGCCGCTCGGCTTCGCCGAGATCTGGGGCGAGGCGCTCCCCGAGCTGACTCTTGCGATGCCGGACCTGCGGATCGTCAACCTGGAGACCGCCGTCACCCGCAGCGAGGACTGCGGCGACAAGGGAATCAGCTACCGCATGAGCCCCGAAAACCTCCCTTGCCTGACCGCGGCGGGAATCGACTGCTGCGTGCTGGCCAACAACCACGTTCTCGACTGGGGCCGGGCGGGACTGATCGAGACCCTGGAGAGCCTCGACCAGGCCGGGATCAAGCGCGCCGGCGCCGGACGCGACGACCTCGAGGCCGGGGCGCCGGCGATCCTGCCGGTCCCGGAAAAGGGGCGGGTGCTGGTCTTTGCCTTCGGTCACGGCAGCAGCGGCGTCGCTCCGGATTGGGCCGCCACCAAGGCGCGGCCGGGGGTCAACCTATTGCCGGACCTGTCCGACGCCAGCATCGAGGCCGTTTCCCTATCCGTGAAGGCAAACAAAGGGCCGGGCGATCTCGTCGTGGTCTCGCTCCACTGGGGGCCGAACTGGGGCTACGGGATCCCGGCCGCGCAGCGCGCCTTCGCAAAGGGCTTGATCGAAGGCGGCGTCGATGTCGTCCATGGCCATTCCGCGCATCACGTGAAGGGCATCGAGGTCTATCGGCAGCGGCCGATCTTCTACGGCTGCGGCGACTTCTTCGACGACTACGAGGGGATCACCGGCTACGAAGACTATCGCGATGATCTGGTGCTGATGTACTTCGTCACCTTGGCGGCAGAGAGCGGTGCGCTCCTTGCCTGCCGGATGACGCCGCTCCAGATCCGGCGGTTCCGGCTCAACCGGGTGTCCGAGCGGGATGCCCGCTGGATGTGCGACCTGCTTTCTCGGGAGGGCGCGCCGCTCGGCACCGGCGCCGAGCTGGGCGAGGACGGCCGTCTGAGCCTCACCTGGCGCTGAACGGCTCTAGCCAGCGCCCACGAAGTCTCGCAAACCCCGAAACAGCTCGGGATCATTCACGACCCGCGGGACCTTGTGCTGCCCGCCCAGCTGGCCACGGCTCTTCATCCAGGCGGCGAAGCCGCCGGGCCGCACGGCGTGGAGGCGCGGCGGCTTCATGCCATAATCGCCGGCCCGATGGGCCTGATAGTCCTCGTTGGTCTTCGACAGGGACTCGTCCAGGAGGCGCACGAAGCTGTCGAGCGCCTCTTGCCCCGGGACGGACCCGGTGAACTCGACGATGTAGAGGTGCTGTCCCCGCCCACCGGCGCGGTCCGGAACCAGTGCGCCGACGGCGTAGTCGACAACCGTGGTCCCGATGGCCTCGGCCGCAGCGGCGACGGCGGTCTCGATCTCCTCGTCGATCAGGTGCTCGCCGAAGGCGGAGAGCGAATAGCTGGTGCGGCCAGTGATCAGGATGCGCGGTGGCCTGCGCTCGATGAAGCGGACCGTGTCGCCGATGACGTAGGACCAGAGCCCTGCGCAGGAGGTCACGACGACGGCGTAGTTGACCCCTGGCTCGACATCCTCGAGCCAATGCCGGGTCGGCTGGTCGGCGTCCAGCTCTTCAAGGGGCACGAACTCGAAGAACAGCCCGTTGTCGGTGACCAGCCGCAGGCCCTCGCCATCGCCGCGGTCGGCGACGGCGATAAAGCCCTCGCTCGCGGCGTAGACTTCGCGGGTCTCGGCCCGGCTGCCCTCGAGCAGCTCGCCGAAGATCCTCCGGTAGGGCGCGAAGCTGACCGCACCGTGGATCACCAGCTCCAGGTTCGGGTAGTAGCTGCAGAGCCGCCGCTCGCGTTCCGGCCTCAACTCGGCCAGCTTCTCGAAGAAAAGCAGCAGCCAACTGGGCGTACCGCTGATGCTGCGGATGTCCTTCTCCAGCGAGGCCGCTGCAAGCCGCTCGATCTTGACCTCCCAGTCCGTGATTGTCTCCAGCTCGCGCGGCGGAAAGTAACGCAGCCGGGCCCACCAGGGCGTCGTCTTGGCGGCGATTCCACTGAGGTCGCCGGCCACGATGCCGGGGGCCAGCTCACGCAGGTCGGTGCTGCCGCCCAGCATGAAGTTGAGGCCCGCAAGCATCCGGCTGTCGGGGCGGCTGGCCAGATGGTGCACCAGTATATCCGCGGCCGCCTTGACGTTGGCGGCATTCATCTCGTGCGTGCAGGGAATGTACTTGGTCACGCCCGTCGTCGTGCCCGAGGTTAGGGCGAAGAAGGGCACGCGGCCCGGCCAGGTGCAGTCGACCAGCCTGGGGAACTCGGGTTCCCAGTAATCGCGCCAGAAGTCCTCGTAGCGGCGCAGGGGCACATTGTTCTGGAAGTCCGCGACCGACCGGATCGAGCCGAAGGCATGGTCGCGGCCAAAGCGGGTGTGCTCGGCGAAGCCGACCAAAATCAGCAACTCGCGTTCCTGTCGCAACAGCGGGTCTTCCAGGCGCAGCTGCAGGCCTCGCTGGAACGCGTAGAGCTTGAGGAACGGCGTGAGATCCAGCATGACGAAAGAGTGGTCCTGATTACGAGGCGATGCCCCTGGCTGTCGCCTTCAGGGCAGAAGCGTGGTCCGACGCAACGCGCGCGCGCGGGCCCGCTCCAGACGAAGGGGCAGCTGGATATAGTCGCCGGAGCGCCACAGGGGCACCTGGTCCATGAAGGTCGAGCTGTTGAACCAGCCATCCTGACCGCCGAGCAAGGCGAAGAAGTTGAGGTCCAGGTCCGAGAGATCGGAGATGTGCCGCGCGTTGGCGCCATAGCGCGTCGCATGGCGCTCGCTGGTGCTTGCATGGGCGGTCTTCATCAGGGTGTCGGAGCTGCCCGCGGCGGGATAGTCGCCGAAGCGGTAGCGACCGCCGACCAACGGCAGGTTGGACAGCGGATGCGATAGCTGAAGGCGGTGCATCTCGCCCCAGTCAGTGAAGTCTCCGATCGCGCCCGTCGCGGCCGCCAAGGCGTCCCGGAGGGACCGGCGGAGGGACTGCGGCTCGGCGGTTTCGACGTCTTCCAGCAGGATCGACTTGATCCGTCCGACGTTGGCGAAGGCGGCCCAGTCCTGCTCGCCGAAGCCGATCCGATAGAACGCCTTGGTGAAGCCGTCGCGGAAGAGCTCGAAGGCCAGGGCGCCGCGCGAAGACTCGGCGTAGTTGCCGTCCCAGTCCCGCATCAAGTCGATGATGTCTCTCTCCTCGGGCGTGGCCGAGGCGGTCACACCGAGCGCATCGAGCTTGCGCAGGAGGACCGAACGAAGGGCCATGGACGAGGCCATGTAGACATCCTGCTGCAGATGCCGGATGTCGTCGACACCGATCTGCGTCGCGCTGCCGAGCAACTCACCCATGCGAAGGACGCGGTCGTCGGGCGAGAAGAAGTAGCCGACCTGAGTTTCGGTCTCCGCCGGCCGGTTGTTCGCCGAGGCCAGAAAGCCGTCGGGCGGATTGAGCACGAAGGGCAGCTCCTCCGCACCCTGCATGTCCTTCCAGGCGGTCTCGCGGTCCCGCGCATCCAGGATGACGTCCTCTGGCGGCGCGCCGTTGCGGCGCGGCAGGCGGACCGCCATGACCTGGCCGATGTTGCCCTCGCGGTCGGCGAAGAGCATGTTTTGGCCGGGCACTGCGAAGCTGCGGAAGGCCCTACGGAAGCCTTCGAAGCTTCGGGCCCGGCTGACCGCGAGGAAAGCGGTGATCTCGTCGCTGGGCAGATGTCCGGTCCATCTGAGCGCGAAGGCCGGCAGGTCAAGATCCCGTAGCTGCGGTGCGTCCGACAGGACCGGTCCCCACTCGCTGTCGCGGAGCGTCACGGTCTCGTCGAACCACCAGCGCACGGATATCGTCTCCTCGCGCTGGACCAGCTCGCCGGCGCTTCCGCGGGATAGCTCGTAGAGCTCGCTGGAGGCGGCGCGCATGTTGGTGCCACCCCAGGCAATCCAGGGATTGCGGCCGATCGCGAAGACCGGCAAGCCCGGCGCCATCAGGCCCAGCGCGTGGTAGGACGGCGACTTAAGACCAACGATCAGCCAGGTGTTGGGCAGAAGGATGCCGAGGTGCGGATCGTTGGCGAGGATTGCGCCGCCGCTGCGGCTGCGTCCGCCTGAAACGGCGAGGCTGTTGCTGCCTGAGCGGCTGACGTCTGAGAGCAGCCGCTCAAGGGAGGGTCCCTCGGCCCGCGCCGAGAAACTTGGCACCGAATCACTGCCGTTTTCGACCAGGCGGTCCCAGATCTGCGGCCAATCGTCCCTGGGCCTGAGCTGGAGCAGGTTGAACCACACCAGCCAGTTGACGTCGCTGCCGGCCAGGCGGCCAAGGGTGAGCAGGTCGGCGATGCGCCAGGGCTCCCGCTTGAGGCCCAGGACCGAGAACTCGACCGGCAAGACCGCCACCTGCTGCTGGTAGTGGTTGATACCGACTACGTAGTTTTCGAGCCAAGCACGGGTCGCTTGCGGCAGGCTGGCCTCGATCTCGGCCGCGGCGCGGCCGAAGTCGAGAACGCGCAGGCCGTGATCGACATCGACGGCGATCGGCCCGGCCATCTCGGCCAGGCGCCCCTGGGAGATGCGCCGTAGGACCTCCATCTGGCCCAGGCGCAGATGAGCATGGACCAGGCCGAGCGCCAGGGCGGCGTCTTCGTCGTGCTCGGCTTCGATGAAGGGGATCTGGTGCTGATCCCAGTGGATGACGGTCCGGCCCCTCAGAGGCAGGCCCTGTGCCGGAATCATCGCAATGCGATCATCGAGCGTCGTCTTGTCCGGCAGGGGTGCGAGGAGCGCGCAGCCCCCCAAGAACAGCGCAAGGCCCGAGACCAACGCGATCGAGATACGCTTCATGCCTGCCCGCCTCCCAGCAGATCCCGAGTAGCTCCGCCTGCCCTTGGAAATCAGGTGGGATCTCGAGCAGAGTTTCTCCAGGCCGTCCACGGAGTCCAGCCTGCCGGACCAGTGAGAGAAGAAGCCCGGAGCGGTTGACGGAACGCTTCAGGCCGCGCGCAGAATCTTGAGGCGCACCCCCTTAGGCCCTTCGAAGCGGCCATCGGTCCAGCGCGACTTCCCCCGACCGGAGTTGGTCTGCCAGATTTCCAATGCCTTCCAACTCCTCGCGCAGGATTTCCTCGATCCTTAGACGTGCATTGCCACCGAGTTGTCCGTCCGCTGTGCAGACCGCGATGTCGACGAAGGCCGGGTCCTTGATCGGCCGTCCGATGCGGCTGACAAGCCGGCAGCGCGCGGACCCGATCTCCGCGATCTCCTCGACGACCCGCTCCGCGGTCAAGCCTGCGACGATATTGTAGAGCTTGCCGACGTGGGTGATGGGGTTCTTGCCGGCAACCGACTCCATGGTCATCGGCCGGTAGGGCGTGATCAAGCCGTTTGCCCGGTTGCCCCGGCCCGCCGAGCCGTCGTCGCCGGCCTCGGCCGAGGTGCCCGTGACGGTCAGGTAGACGCTGCCCGCCTCGGGTTCGTCGGCCGAATTGACCGCCACCGACAGGGGTGCATCTTTCCATTGCCGGGCTACGGATCTGGCCTGTTCTGCCACGTCGAGCTTCGCCGCTTGATAATCCTCTAGCCGCGCGACAAAGCCATCGACGAAGGCGCAAGCCACCGTGAGATCGATCCGCTCGCCCTGGCGCACTGCCATGACCTTGATGTCTTGACCGCGCTCCGGGTGTTCAAGCCTGGCAGCCGGCGCATTCAGGCGGCCTTCGACGTCGAGGACGATCTGCTCCAGCCGGGTCAGCGGCGCGAAGCCGAGGCCGCAGGAGGTATCATTGGCAAGCCATTCTCCGGTCTTGCTCTGGCGCAGGTAGAGCTCGACGAGATCCTTCGACCCGGGCCGGATCAGCGTGTGGACCTTCACGTCCCTCTCGGGAGCGATGGCATGCATGTGGCGGCGGAACCAGTCCTGTGTAGTCTCGACCGCAATGTCTTCCAGCGGAACGGTGAGGCCGCTCACGTCGAGACTGGCGCGGCCGCCGAAGAAGATCTCGATCGGCTTGGTCACGCGCCCGCCGCCAAAACGCGGTTCGGATTCTCCGGCGCAAAGAAGCACCTTGTCGACGTTGTGGTGCAGGACCGTACCGAAGCGATCCAGATAGAAGCGACAGAGGGCCGTGCTCAGCGCCTCCGCCAAGGCATCGCAGATGCTGTCCGGGTGCCCGAGGCCCTTGCGCTCGACGATCTCCGCATCGAGACGCTCGACATCCGGCATCTCCAGATCGCCGATTCTCAGATCCATGTCCCCGTCATCCAGAAGATTGCGCGCCGATTGTCCGCTGTCGCGTGCCTTCGACGGCTATGACGATGAGGCGGGATCTTAGGTGTCGTCTTGATCTGGATCAGACCCGCGAGGCTGATTCCCGTTAGATTTACTTCCTACATGCGACGCGGGTCGCAAATCCCTCCGGCAAAGGTGTGTGCGATGACGGTTGTGCGTGAGGGCCAGCGCTACTGGAAGCACGGTGACCACAGTCATGTCTGGATCGTCGATGCGATCGTGCGGGACGACGGGCAAAGGTCGCCTTTCGCAATCCTGGTAAGCGAGGACGGACTGGAAGTCGAGGACGTCGAGGTTTCCCATCTGGTAGACCGCAATCAGTACACGCCGGCGGCCTAGAGCCGCAGCGGCGCGGCTTGAGGTTGCCTCTCATCGAGATGGTGCCGGCCAGACAGATGGGGTGAAGTGCGGTCCTGGACCGCGAAGCCCGAATCGACGGTGAACACGGCTGAATGGACAGGCTCCTTGCGGAAGAAGCGGCGCGCCACTATCTGGCACGCGGCTGGTCGATAATTCCTGTTCGCGCGGGCGGGAAGCGCCCCCTTGTCAACTGGGAGCCGTTCCAGCACCGGCATCCCGAAAAGGGGGAAGCCCACGGTTGGTTTCGGCGCTGGCCGAACGCCAACCTCGCGATCGTCACCGGGAAGGTCTCAGGGCTCGTCGTGCTCGATGTCGACCCACGGCACGGCGGCGACGACAGCCTCCAAAGCCTGGAGCGCCGCTTCGCTGCGCTTCCGGAAACCGTCGAGGGGATCAGCGGCGGTGGCGGACGCCACATCTACTTCGCTCATCCCGGCGGTGTCTTGCGGAACCGCGTCGGCCTGGCCCCGGGCATCGACCTGCGGGGAGATGGCGGCATGATCATCGCGCCGCCGTCGCTGCACCCGAATGGTCGGCGTTACGAATGGGAGGTCTCGCATCACCCGGATGACCTGCCGGTTGCCCCAATGCCGCCTTGGCTCCTTGCCCTGGCGCGGGGAGAAACGGCCTACCTCGGGCATTCCCTCTCTCATTGGCAGGACCTCGTGCGCCAAGGCGTCGCCGAAGGGGCGCGCAACAACACGATCGCGTCCCTGACCGGCCACTTGCTCTGGCATGGTGTCGACCCGGAGGTCGCGGTCGAACTCCTTCTGTGTTGGAATCGTGTACGCTGTCGGCCACCGCTCTCCGACGACGAGGTGGCTCGAACCGTCGAGAGCATTACCAAGACGCATCGACGCCACCATCCCGGCCCCGATTTCGACCGATGAGGGTCTAGGATGCCAGCGATGCCGACCGTGAAACGCTCTGGACAAGCCTTCGGCGCTGCTCTGCTGCTCCTTGCGTGTACAGCAGCGGCGTCGCAGCTTTGCGCCCAGGCTCCCATCCCCTCTACAGGGAACGACGTCCCGACCCTGGCACCCCTGATGAAGCGAGTAACCCCCGGCGTCGTGAATATCGCGACCAGCGGCAAGGTCCGCGTCGAGGACAGCCCGCTGTTCAACGATCCGAACTTTCGAAGATTCCTGGAGGATCCGCGGTTCCGCAGGTTCTTTTCCCTGCCCGATCCACGGGCGGAGCGTGAAACCCACAGCATCGGGTCGGGCGTGATCGTCGATGCGCGGGGCGGCCATGTGCTGACCAACCATCACGTGATCGAGGACGCCGATGAAATCCTCGTCACGCTCAAGGACGGGCGCGCCCTGAAAGCCGAGCTCCTCGGCTCCGATCCGCAAACTGACGTCGCGGTCCTAAAGATCGACGCCTCTGGTCTGACGGCCTTGCCTTTGGGCGATTCGGATCGACTGGAGGTCGGGGACTACGTGGTCGCCATCGGTAACCCCTTCGGCCTCGGCCAGACGGTCACCTTGGGAATCGTTAGCGCGCTGGGGCGCAGCGGCCTCCGCCTCGAGGCCTACGAGGACTTCATTCAGACGGACGCACCGATCAACCCGGGGAACTCCGGCGGTGCCTTGGTCGATCTTCGCGGCCAGCTCATAGGCATCAACACGGCCATCGTCGCGCCGACCGGCGGCAATGTCGGTATCGGCTTCGCGATCCCGATCAACATGGCGCGCCTGGCGATGGAGCAGATCATTGAGTTTGGCGAAGTCAGGCGTGGCCGCTTGGGAATCGTCATTCAAGACATCACCCCCGATCTGGCGAAGGGACTTCGTCTGGAGATCCTGGATGGCGCCTTGATCTCGCAGGTAGTGCCGGGCTCGCCTGCGGAGACGGCCGGCCTCGAGCCCGGCGACGTCATCCTCGGCGTCGACGGCGAAAAGGTGCGCACGGCAGCCGGTCTGCGAAACGAGATCGGACTGAAGCGCATCGGCGAAGAGGTCGAACTGGAGATCCTGCGCCGCGGCAAGAAACGCAGGGTGATCCTTACGATCGGGCCAAGCAAGGACCCGGGCTGACGGGTCTCGACGAAGCTCGAGTCTTGAGGTTCGGCGCCCGGCCGCACCAGGTCTATCCTTGACCGAAATCATTGCCCGTCGTTTGCGCCTCGGCGATGTCTCAAGGATGAGGACGGGGCCACCCGATGGCGACGCCCCGCCTTGCTGCAACCGCGAAACTCAAGGAGATGGTGCAGTGACCGAGAAGCCTTTGGTTCCACGGAGTCGGCCCGGACACCCGGCAGCTTCGCGTCCCGATGCGGATTCCCTGCACACCCTGTACCAGCAGATCAGTCATCTTCTCGACGTCATGTATGAGAAGATCGGCAAGCATCACCATCCCGTGTCCGGCCAGGTCTTCACGGGCTTCTCCCCGGAGACCGATGTCAGTGAATCGGATGAGGGATTCCACATCGTCATGGAGCTGCCTGGGCTCGAGGAGAAGGACATCGAGATCTCGATCACGGAGGATCTCTTGACAATCAGCGGCGAGAAGCGGACCGAAAAAGAAGTCTCCGAGGCGGACTACCATCTGAGAGAGCGGGCCTATGGCAGCTTCCAGCGCCGCTTCCGGCTGCCACCTGAGCTCGACACCGAAAGGGCCGAGGCACACTACCAGGACGGCGTCCTGACCATCGATATCTCCAGAGCGCCCGGTTCACGAAGCCAAGTAAGGAAGATTCCGGTTCGATCTCGGTAGACGGCGGAGATGACCAGGCTTCACGCGTACCCGGGTTCGCTCGTCGCCTGCCGCAACCCGAGCGACGACCCGACCCTGGTAGCGCACTTCATCGAAGCGGCAGCTGGCGCTGCAGCAGGAAGCGGTTGTAGAACCAGGCAATCATCAGGCCGGTGATCAGTCCGCTGACGAAGGCCCAGACGGCCCCCGCGATGCTGCCGACAAAGGTCGGCCCGAAGCCGATGAACAAGGTGGAAAGCGCGGCGGCCACCGGCAGGCCCCAGCCGAAGAAGGCCGCCATGACACCGAGCACGAAGACGAGAAGGGCCGAGGTCGTGCCGACGGCGAAGCCAAAGCTGACCACGCCCAGGGTCGCATGATGTTGATTTCGTGCCATTCCCCCCTCCAAGACGGATCCGTGGACGCCGAACGTTAGCAGCTATCTTGCCCGTGAGAAGCATCAATATGTGAAGCGCTTCAAGGGCATGAGCCATGTCCTGGCTGTTTCCCGCCTGTCACCGGCCGGACTGGTGTCCTCGGCCCCTATCGCATTGCGGCGGCGCAAGCATGTGGGTGTCGTTAACGATCCGTCAACGCCTGTGGTCTTTGGTTCTGATCGACACCCGCGAACGGCACCTCGTTCGGGGGAGATCAGCGAAGGGATCCCAATGCTCAGTTCGGACCACGACGAGTTCGTCAGCGATCAGACCCAGGCGATCTTCCACGCGCTTGCGGCCAGGGGCGCCGATCTTGCCGGCCTCTTGGCCCTGATTTCGAGCGCCTACGCCGATGGGGGCCATCACGTGCTGGACAGGCTTCACGAGAGAATGAGGGCCGAGTCCAAGGCGTCCGTGTCCATCTGACCGGTAATGCGAGATCCGGGAGCCTGCGCCCGCGCAGCTTCCCGATCGTCCGGTCCTTCCCTCGGAAGTGTCGCTGGCCATTCACGGCCTGCGGTCCAAGAGCACTACTTCTTCTTGGCGATCGAGATCTTCTTCGCCTTGGCCTTGGCTTCCGGGCGCTTCGGAAGGATCACCTCGAGCACGCCCTTGTCGAAGCTGGCCTGGATCTTGGCGTCGTCGACTGAGTCGGGAACCCGGAAGGAGCGCAGAAAGGATCCAAAGCGGCGTTCACGACAATAGTAGTTCTTCTTCTTTTCTTCGGACTCCGTCTTCTTTTCGCCCTTGATGGTCAAGACCCCGTCCGACAGGGACAGCTCGACATCCTTCTCGTCCAATCCGGGCAACTCGGCCGCGATCTCGATCGCGTCTTCGCTCTCCGAGACATCAAACCTGACGTCGGTGATGTTTCCCTGAAGCCCGGAAAGCGACGGGAAATCGCGGAAAAGATCCAGTCTCCAGGGGTCGCGCCTCAGGCCGGTCCCGTGTAGACCCTGCATGAAGTCGTCAAACATGTGGTCCATGCGATGCCGCAGGTCCATCAGGGGGGCAAAAACCGACTCAATACCGGATTCGCTGGGTGCCGGCTTGCTCGTTGCGGGTTTCTTGGCAACGGCTTTTCTGGCCATTGGATTCCTCCGTCATGTTCATTCGGCAAGACTGACCTTTGAGTTCCCCACCGGGGAAGCCGCAGCATAGGAGCGGTACCGTTGGCAACCATGATTTGGGTCAAGACGGTGTCAGTCCTCTGTGCAGGGACGACGAAAGTCCGCCCTGCGCCACAAGCCGCAGCGGCCATCGAATCCGCCCCGCGGCAACGATGGGTCTAAATGGGGTACCAATTGGCGGAGCAGAGGAGCCTTGACGGCGGCTGGCACCGCGGCTAAGCCACTGACCTCGCATACGTCGTGGACGAAGCCGCTCTTGCGGAGGGGTGGCCGAGTGGCTGAAGGCGGCGGTTTGCTAAACCGTTATACGGTGATAAGCCGTATCGTGGGTTCGAATCCCATCCCCTCCGCCACCAAGCCTGGGCATTTGCCGTCTCCTCAAAGGGCGGTGTCAGTGCAAAATGGCTCGAACCCGGAACGGACGGTCCGTAGCCTCCGTCGATGCGCAATCCTCTCCGCTATTTCAACAGCTCACCAGAGGTGGTCCGCCTCTCGGCTATGCTGTACATCCGCTGTCCCCTCTCCCTACGGCAAGTCGAGGATCTGCTGTTCGAGCGTGCGATCGATATCCGCCACGACGCGTAGCGCAGTGCTGCGCACCGTGCGGCTCTGGTGGAACCGCTTTGGTCCGATGTTCGCCGCGAAGCTCAGACGCAGACGGGCGGGGAGTTTGCACGCCATCCCCTAGTGGCGCTGGCACCTGGATGAAGTCTTCGTGAAGATCAATGGCGAGAATCTATCCGGTTCCGTCGATTCTGGAAAAGACGCGCGCTGCGCCCGAGCGAAAATGGGGGCTCGCTGTCCGTATCCCTAGGTGAAACTTTATGGCGAGATCCGCCCGCTACTCCGCG
>JASJBF010000030.1 GCA_030066685.1 Kiloniellales bacterium
GCCCCTCGGACGTCGTTGCGCGGCTCTTGTGATGCGCCAGCATCACCGCGACCCGCGCGCCTCGCCGAGAACCCCGCAAGGCCGTCCTAGATATGACGAACTTAGGAACCACCACACTAGGGCATTATCCGATCAGATGGAATCGCTTTGCGATCCATCTGATCGGATGTAATGCCCTCGTTTCTACGTGTTAGCGCACTACTCCCGGCCAGACGCGAATGCGTCTGATCGGGAAGTGCGCTAGAGCGATAGCCCGGGATGGGGCAAGGCGTACTCGGTCAGCTCCTTGGTGATGTGGTCGTAGGCCTCGTCGACCGAGTCGGTGTCGAAGAAGAGGTCCAAATCGCCGGCGCTGATGGTCCCGAACTCGACCAGGGCGTCGAAGTTGATCACCCGGTGCCAGTAGTCGCGGCCGAAAAGCACGATGGGCATGCGCTTACGGATCTTGCCGGTCTGAATCAGGGTCAGAAGCTCGAAGAACTCGTCCAGAGTGCCGAAGCCGCCGGGGAAGACGACCACCGCCTTGGCCAGGTAAGCGAACCAGAACTTCCGCATGAAGAAGTAATGGAACTCGAAGGTCAGTTCTCGGGTCGCATGGGGATTGCCGCTGGGCTCGTGCGGGATCGAGATGTTGAGGCCGACGTTGATGCCGCGGGCCTCGGAGGCGCCCCGGTTCGAGGCCTCCATGATTCCCGGGCCACCGCCGCTGCAGATCACGAAACGGCGGTCGTCGTCGTCCAGGTTCTTCGACCACTCGGTCAGGCGCTTGGCCAGCTCTCGCGCCGCGTCGTAGTAGCGGGCCATCTCGCGGCGCTTTTCGTCCACGGCGGCATCATTCTCGAGGCTTTCGGGCGAGGGCGCCCGTGCCGAGCCGAAGAAGACGATGGTGTCGTCGACCTTGTAACGCTGGAAACGGGCCGCCGGCTCAATGTACTCCGCCAGGATGCGCAGGGGTCGGCCGTCCGGGCTGCTGAGGAACCGCTGGTTGCCGTAGGCCTTCTCGAGGTCGTTGGTCATCGCTGCACGTCGGAAGTGTTAGGAAAGAGGTCCGGGAGCCGGGCGGAGAACCGGCAGAGAATAGGTGGGAGGTCTTTCACAATCCTTGATGTCGGGCAGGCGGCCCAGGCGCGCAGCCGATCTCGTTCGGCACCGGAGCCCCGGAAAGGAAAAAAGGGAGACAACGACCGCCGCCTCCCCGGATCACGTTCCGCTGCCCGAGCCGCGACGGCTCGGGCCTCTGCGATGCCCCGCCGCTACTTCGCGGTCTCGGACTGGACCGTGCTCTGCTCCGTGCTCTGCTCCGTGCTCGCCGTCTGAGTCTGGGTCTGGGTCGGCGTCTCCGTCTGGACCGACTGCAAGGTTCCCTTGCTATAGGCGCAGCCTCCTTCTTGGGCCAGGGCCGGTGCAACGCCGAAGGCGACCAGGGCGGCCGCGATGACAAGAGCTTTCATATCCAGTCTCCAAGGCAATTGGCCGAAGTTGTTAACCATTGAACCCGCGATGCCCGCAACACCGCAAGTCCTTTCTTCGATCACGCTGTCGTGAGGTCACCGGGGCCGCCCGAGGGGATGGCCGAGGCGCTCGACGCCGTACCACCAGAGAAGCCAACGCCTGCCGGCCGTCGGACTCGGCGGGTGGAACGCCAACAGCACGGAGATCGATGCAATGAAAGGATCGGGGAAACTGGCCGGCGCGTTTGCCGCGGCCCTTGCCGGGGCCCTGCTGCTCTCCGGCCCGGCCTTGGCCGATCGGGGCGGTCACCGCGGCCAGCACCAGGTGCAGAAGGAGCACCGCCACGACAAGGCTCACCGCCACCACAAGGCCCATCGCCACGGGCACAAGGGGCATCACGCCGGGCACCATCACCGCAAGTGGCATCGCAAATGGCACCGGGCCGAGCGGCGGTGGCATCGGGCCGAGCGGCGATGGCACCGGGCCGAGCGACGGTGGCACCGGGCCGAGCGGCGATGGCACCGGGCCCAGCACCGTTGGCATCGCGCCCAGCGCCGGCATCACGGCTGGCACGGCCAGCATCGCCACCACGACTTCCACGGCAAGCCGAAGGTGGTGAAGAAGGTGGTCAAGCACCACTACCACTATCCCGACGGCCGGACCAAGGTCGTGCGCAAGGTGGTCAGGCACCACCGCCACTACTAGGCCGGCGGCCAGGTCGCCCGACCCGGACGCAAAGGGCCCGCCCCGCGGACCTCATGACGAGCCTCCCGTCATGACCATCCGCGGGGCGGGCCTCGGCCAACGCGAAAGCTTCGGGAACTGAAAGACTTCGGCGTCTCACCCCTCGGCTGCGTCTACCAAGGAGAGCCCGCGGCCACCGTCCCCGCCCGCCGGGCGCTCAACCGGCCTGCTTCGCCTTCTTGATCGCGTCCTCGACCATCCGGCAGGCCTCGTCCGCCTCGCCCCAGCGCTTGATCTCGACCCACTTGTCCTTCTCCAGATCCTTGTAGTGATTGAAGAAGTGGGCGATCTGGTCGCGCAGGATGTCCGGCAGATCGCGATACGAGCTGACGTTGGTATAGAAGGGATGCAGGTCGTCGACCGGCACCGCGAGTATCTTCTCGTCCAGTCCCTTCTCGTCCTCCATCACCAGGACCCCGACCGGCCGGGCCCGGACCACGGCGCCGGGGACGACCGGCACCCGGCCCGCCACGAGGACGTCGACGGGATCCCCGTCGTCCGAAAGCGTGTGCGGGACAAAGCCGTAGTTGCAGGGATAGTACATGGCGGTGTGGAGAAAGCGGTCGACGAACATCGCGCCCGACTCCTTGTCGACCTCGTACTTCACCGGATCGCCGCCGAGCGGCACCTCGATGATCACGTTCACGTCCCAGGGCGGATTTCGGCCCACGGAAATGCGGTTGAGATCCATTGTCGCGACCCCCAAAAGACCAGCGGCGCCCCGAAAGCGAGGCGGCACGACGTCAAAGCGACCTCGTATCCCGACCCGGCATCGAAGCCTTGGGCTGGCGGAGACCACTTTGCCCTCGCTGCCCCGAGGTGATCAAGACACCTGCCGCGGGCGCAGCGCCGCGGTTCGTCATCGTCCGCGGGTTTCCGAAAGCCTGAAGCCAGACAGAACAAGATTGCGGCTCGGACCGAAGCGGATCCGAGCCGATCTTGGTCTTACGGTGATGGTGTCGGCGGGTCAGCCCGGCAGCAATGCCGCTGCCTCATCTTGACGGGAATAAACCAGCCTCAGACGTACCTCGCCTTTGCCCTGTCCTGACCCCTGCGTCTCGAGCTCTCCCTGCTCGGTCACCATCTCCTGTCGTTGGCGCGCCTTCATCACCTCCTCGACCGAGCGAAGCCGCCGGTTCAGGTAGGGACTTACGAAAGCCGCACGCTCGGAGCTTGGCTTATCCACAAGTTTTCCCCAAAGATATCCACAATATTTAGTAGGTCAGCTATAGAAAAACATCAATAGGTTGGGTTAAGCAAGTAGAAATCGCCGGCACCATGTGGCCTTTCTGTGTCCCGGACGGAGAATTCTCCCGGCCTTGTCTTGGAAGCTCGCGCCCGCCGGCGGCGGCGCTCCCGACGCGTCGGCGCCGGCCGGGGCCGCGAAATCCGCGATCCCGCCGGCTCGGCCGTCGAAGGGCCGCCGCGACGACAGCCCAATGCCGGTCCTGGCAAGTCGAGGCGACGGTGAGTTCTGTATTCGTCCCTCTTTCTATTGGAGATTGCAGAGGCACCGCGCCGGTAGCGATCCGGCGCAGCGCCCCGGTCCGCCTTGACTTTGGCGGCCTTCCTGCTGCGGATCTGTGCCGATTCCCACAGCAGGCGCCATGAACAAATTTTAATCGTTCGGCTGTGCCAAAGTATGGCTTCTCTGATATATTGAGAAATCAGAACTTCGGCCCCTATCCGATAAGAAAAGTGGGAGTTGTCATGAAGCTGCGGGCTCTGGTGTTGGCTCTTTTCCTTGTTCTACCGGCTGTCAAAGTCGGCTACGCGCAGGACGTGCCCAGCGTGGTCCGCTTCAGCTTCAGCAGCGGCTGGGACGGCCTGCCGGCGATCGTCGCCATCGAACGTGGCTTCTTCGCGAACGAGAACCTCGTGGTCAGCAGCATGCCGCTCTCCAACACCAAGGGAATCATCGAATCCCTGGCGGGTGGCTCCACCGACTTCGCCACGGTGCCCCAGCGGACGCTCCTGATCATGGCGGCCGCGAAGGTGCCGGTGAAGGTCGTCTCCCAGAACGGCTGGGGCGCCGAGATCGAGCTCATCGTGCCCGCCAGCGACACTGCGACCAAGAGCCTGGCCGAGCTCAAGGGCAAGACCATTGCCGTGGGCTCCGGGTCGGAGTCCCACGGCGTGCTGATCCGGCTGCTGAACCAGTCCGGCCTTCAGCCCAACGACGTGAACGTCAAGATCGTCCCTTCGCCTCAGTTGACCAGCGCCTTCGACGGCAATGCCGCCCAGGCGATCTTCGCCCTGAGGTACTTCACCTCGCCCCTGGTCAGCACCGAGCGGGCGCGCGTCGTGCTCAGCAACGATGCGGTCGTGCAAGCGATCGGACGGATCGGCGCCTCGCCGCTCGTGGTCAGCGGCAAGACGCTGGAACACAAGCCCGAGACCATTCAGCGCTTCGTCAATGCCTGGGTCAGGGCGCTGGACTACGTCCGCAGCGACCCCGACGATGCGGCCAACCTGTTGCGGGTCTACTTCCACCGGCAGGGGGTGAAGGTCTCGAAGGAGCTGACCCGGAGCTGGGTCGATATGGTCAGGTACGATCGCTATACCTGGTCGGAGGCCGACGTCCTCGACGCGGAATACAACGGCTGGGGCCTCAACACGGGCAAGGTCTTCAAGGTGCAGCCGAAGCTCGAGGGATACATCGACAACAGGTACGCGGAAGCGGCGGCGAAAAACCTCAAGTAACCGGGGCATCTCGCCTCGGCCGCGGCGCCGCGGCCCGCGGGTCCCGCCGGGCGCCTTCGGCCCCCAACCGGCGATCCCGTTCCGAGGTCAGAAGGCCTGTAGCGTGATCGGCACGCTCACCGTGAACTGGAAATCGGGCGATTCGTCAGTCACTCCGACCGCCGTGCCGACGAGCAAGGACATATCGGGCGAGATGCCGTAGGACATGCCGAGCACGACGCGGCCGTCGTTCAGACGGGTCCCATCCTGGCTGCTGCCGTCCACTTCGGTCTTGAAGGTGATCTGATCGATGAAGGACATGTTCAGGGAGATGCGCTCGCTGAGCGCGATGTTCATGCCACCGAAGAACTGGATGGAGTCGCCCGGATCGATGTCCTGGCCGTTCTTCTCGTCCTCGAAGTTGAAGGTGTAGCCGCCGCCGGCAAAGAACACCACGGGGTCACTGGTCCAGACCGAGGTGAAGGTGTTCTCGAGCGCATAGAACCCGCTGCCCGTCGGCGCGTCCTTGAGCACCGTCTGTCCGTTGACGGACTTGGTATCGATCCCGAAGGGATCCCGACCGGTAGGGAAGGTCGCCCTGGACCGCAGGATGATGTCGGGGATCGCTCCCTGCGAGAACACCGGCTGATAGGACACGCCGAACTGAACGTCGCCAATGCCGTCGCCCGTGGTATCGATGTCCTGGGCTTCTGACGTCGTAGCGCCGTCGGTCAGGGTTTCCGTGCGATAGACGTAGGGAACGAAGGCATCGATCTGGAAGCGGTTGTAGACGCCCAAGCGCGCGCTGACCGAGGGCCTGACGATGTGCCGTTCGAGAGAGTCGACGCTGATATCGCCGATCACGATCGCCTGAGCGATCGACAGGCCGTTGATGCCGACCTGGTCGGAATCGATGTAGGTGTACTCGACCGCCGGTTCGATCTGAAGCGTCCCGGGCGGCAGCAGGATGCCGCCGACCTCGAGAAGCAGCTGGTCCGTGGGCGCCTCCGATTCCGGACGCTGCTCCTCGTCGGAGGTCGCCTCGGGCGCGACGGGTTCCGGGGCCGGCTCCCCCGGGGGCACCGGCGTCGGCGCCTTGGGCTGAACGTCCTGCGCCAGGGTGAAGGGCGCCTGACCTCCGGTGGTGGTTCCGTAGCCATAGTCGGTGCCGCCGATGTACTCGAAACGCGCGTAGAGATCGTTGAGATCGCCGCGCTGCTCGCTCAGGATCAAGCCTTGGGACTGGGACAGCCGCTGCTGCTCGTCGAGCTTGCGCTCCTGAGCCGCAAGGCGCTCCGCTTGCTCCTGCAGCCTGCGTTCCTGCTCGGCGAGGCGCTGCTCCTGGGCCTCGAAGCGCTTCTGCTGCTCGAGGATAATCTGCCTCAGGCGCTCGATCTCTTCCTCGGTGCTCGCCAGGGCCGGCCGCTGCGCCGCACCCAGACAGAGGCTCACGACCACCAGGGCCGTGCCGGCTTTCCAAGTCAAGCTGCGCATTCGATCCCCCCCATGCGCACCGCCGAGCCGCCAAAGCCCCCGCTTCGCAGCTCTGGGCCAATCTGCTCGGAACTGTAGCATGATCGCGAATATTGAGTCATTTCAAGAAAAAGCCGGCATCTGTGGACAAATAGGAGAATTGCCCCTGTTTACCCTGAATAAACAGGACCACGTTTCCTTGCCAGGCCCTGCTTTCTTTTGTGCCTTTCCTCTCGCTGAAGAGCGATTCCTCCGCCTGCACCAGGTTAGATAAAAGCCAGTACTTTAAGGAAAGCTGAAGGAGCGGAACCTTTTTGGATCATTGCTGAGAAGAGCTGGGGGAGGCCGCCTTCCCCCCGGTGGCGGCCTCCCTCTCTGAAGGCGGCGTCATAGAGGTCGAAACCCAGACGCCACTTCAAAGCCACCCTACAAGCCCGAAAGCATGGGGATGTTTTGAATCTGGATGTTGGCCCCGGCCCCGAGGTTGAAGATGTTGATCTGCATGTCCAGGTACTGATTCACGACGTTGAAGTTACCCATGACGTTCGCCGTCTGGAGTATGCCGTTGAAACTGCCGAAGCTGCCCACGCTGGTCGTCATCTCGACCTGGCTCACGCCGCCGCCCAGATCCTGGAGATTGGGAGCCGAGACGAGGCCGAGGCCGGTGGAATCGAAGGCGACCGCGGTCAGGCCGGTCAGGCCCTGGATGTCGCTGTAGGCCGCGAGGGCGAAGCTGAAGGCGAAGCCGTTCAGGCCGCCCCGCATCTCCGACATCTCCTCGTCGGTGAGCGTCTCGCCCAAGGAGGAGAGGTCGCCCGCCATAGCCAAGGTGCCCCCGCCACCCGGCGGCGAGCCATCCGGCAGCCGGCCGTCGTCGCGGCTATGGCCGGACATGTCCGCCGCCATCGCCGGTGCCGACATGAGGAGCAGGGCCAAGGCCGACGCCCCTGCCAAAGTCGACAATTGCTTGCCGTTCGCACTCATGCTCTTCGCTCCCTTCCCTCTTGGTCCCGCAGCCTCGGCAGGACCAGAAACCTCTTTGCCTAAAACTCGGTCGGCCCGGGCCGGATGTTGAACAGCCCGCCGTCGAGGATCCATTGCACTTCGCTTTTCCGCCCCCGGAGAATCGGGTCCAGGGTGAACTCGCTCTGTCCGCCGTTGGTGGCGCTCAGGAAGACCAGGATCACGTTGTTCCACTCCTGGTCAAAATCCTCCAAGGATCGGGCCCGATTGCCGAAGGCGGGATCGGCGATGAACACCGTGCCGTCCTTCACGCCCTTGATCACCACGAAGTGGTTGTATCCCCGCGTGTTGATCAACGTCAGAACCGGGACCTTGAGTTTGCTGAGCTTTTCCGCGTTCTTGATCTTGAAACCCTGGGCCAGGTAGCCGCGGCCCTCGCCGTAGCGCTTGAGCTCGAGCATCGAGAAGCCGTCCCGCTCGATCTCCTCCGCGTTGCCGTACTCCTTGACGGAATCGATGACGGCTTGCTCGTCGACGTCCTCGCCATAGTAGTACTTGAACAGCGTCGCGATCGCCGCCGCCCCGCAGCTCAAATCGTAGGACTGGGGCACGACCCGCTTGAACTTCATCTGGGCAAGGCTGTTCACCTTGACGTTGTAGATCCGCGCGCCGCCCACCACGGGCAGGGTATTGGCCGCCGCCGTCCCACAGATCAGGGTCGAGGCTGCGAGAATCACGGCGGTGATGATCGGGGTCCTCACGGCGCGCCTCCTAGGGGCAGGCTCGAGACATTGACCGAGATGCCGACCACCTTGGTCGAGATGTTGCCGTTGCCCGCCACCTGGTTGACCTGGGCGATGCCCGAGAAGTTGTTGAAGGAGTTGCTAATCCTGTTGTCGTAGTCGGTCGTATCCGGGTCGATGTTGTCGACGTTGTCGGCAGCGATCACGGTACCGAGATCGACATCGCCCACCGACACGATGTCCGTGGCCCCCAGGCCGATCGCCATGACCACGGCGTTGGCCTGCTGGTTCATGTTGCCGACCGACTGGTTGACCGAGGCGATGCCGGAAAAGCCGTTGAAGCTGCCGTCGATGACGTTGAGCCCCGAGGCGTTGCTGACGTTGAAGGTGTTGTCGCCGAGATAGATCGAACCCTCGAGGCTCGCCCCCGCCACGACTGCGTCCGTCTCGATCACCGAGATCGCCACCGCGTTGACCTGGTTGCTCAGATTGCCGGCGTCCTGGTTGATGCCGACGATGCCCTCGCCCCCATTGACCGAGCCGAGCAGGAAATTGGTCTGGATCGTCCCGTGCTCGGTCACGGTGTTGCCGACGATCGACATGTTCAGATAGCCGCTGGCGAAGGCCGCGCCATTGGCCGGGACCGTGCCCTCGATCAGGACCACCACCTGCTCGACGTCACCGATACCGCCGCCGATGTCGTCGTCGTCCGCCATGGCGGCCCCGGCGCCCAGAGAGAGCAAGGCGAGCGCTGCGGCGATGCCTGAGGCGGTTCCGGTGAACCTGATGCCTCGTCCTGTCACGGCTTTCCCTCCCAAGACTGCCTCCGCTGGACCAATGGCCCGATCTCAAAAAGTGCTTAACGAATCGAACGCGATGAAAAAGGGTGGGAGGAGGCTTTTGCCCCCTCCCACGGTCTTAGCCTTTAGAACGACGTCACGGCGCCGACAGCACCGCTGACGCTGGTCGGACCGATGCCAGCCGCAACGCTGATCGCAGACGCTTGGTTGTTCATGTGGCCGCCGGACTGGTTAACCTGGACCAGACCAATGTTGTCGCTGACCGACCCAATGATCTCGCTCTTCTTGACCGTGCCGAGAGCCCGCAGGCTGTTCGCCGCATTGACCTGGCCCAAATCGGCGTTGGAAAGAACGACGATCGGATCCTCGGCCGCAGCAACGGCAGCGCTGTTGGTCTGGTTGTTCATGTGACCAGAGTTCTGGTTCACGCCGACAACGCCGTTGTTGAAGTTGACCGAGCCCAGCAACTGGGTCAGCGGGTTCGGGTTGGTCGGCTGGAACACCTCGTTCGGGGTCACTCTGTTGACGTGGTTGACCTGATCCGTGCCGGCCTGCGAGTGAGCCGCACCGCCGGTGATCTCGGTGTAGGCAACCGCCACGGCGTTGGCCTGGTTGTTCATGTCGCCCAGGTCTTGGTTCACGCCCGTGATGCCTATGTTGGTATTGATCGAGTTCTGGATCAGGGCATCGCGGTCGGTGTTCCAGGGCCCTCGGACCCCGATGTTCACCGAGTTCGCGATGTTGAGGACGTTCAGGTAGGCCGAAGCTTCCGCAACCCCGGTCGCGTTGACAACCACGAAGGCGTCGACGTCAATGTCCTTGTCGACGAAGACAAACTCGAAGACGTCGATATCCTTGTACTTGTGGATCTCGGACTCAGCCTGAATGAAGGCGGACGCGGGAGCGGCCATCGTGCCGGCAACCAGCGCTGCCGTCAGAGCGAATGCTTTGCTTTTCATGACAGTCTCCCTCACCTCAGCGTCACGCTAACTGCGACGAAGTTGGCCTGATTGGAATTGTTGCCAACCGCCTGACTGACGTGCGTGATGCCGCTGTTGCCGGTCACCGAGCCTGCGATCGTCCCCGTCTTCACCGAGTTCACTTCCGTGACCCTGTTCAAGGCGTTGAACTGACCCAGATCGGCTTCCGCCAGAGCAACCATCCCCTCGTCTTCGACGCTGCCGATACCGACGGCCAGCGCGACGGCGTTGGTCTGGTTGTTCATGTTGCCGGCGTTCTGGTTGACCCCGACGATGCCAGTGTTGCCCTGGATGGAGCCAGAGATGGTCGCCGAGATCGTGATGTCGTCGGTCGGCTCGGTTTCGACGGGCCCCCAGGCGACCACGTTGGCCACGCTGAACTGATCGGCGGAGGCTTCCGCGGTGGTCACCGCGTCACCGTCGCCGGTCAGGCCATAGGACACCAGGTTGGCTTGGTTCACCATGTTGCCGCTGTCCTGGTTGACCTGGGCTGCGCCGCTGTTGTTGTTGACCGAGGCGGTGATCGTGTTCGTCCGATCGATATCCGCATTGATCGCGTTCGGCGTCGCCCGGCCGACGAAGTTGCCGACGTTGGTCACGTTGGCGAGGGCAAAGGCCTCGGCATCGTGATCCAGGTCGACGTTAACGAAGGCTGCGACGACGAAGAACTTTTCGATGTCGACGTACTCTTTGATGTAGACGTCCTTCTCCTTGGTGACGAGCACGAAGAGATCGACATCAGCCAAGGCCGGGGTGGTGAAGGCTGCCGCCAAAGCGGCGGTCGCCAAACCGTACTTGATGCTTTTCATGACCGGCCCTCCTCAATTGCCCAGCAGGCCGGCAGTCGCCGCACCCAAGGTGAAGACGTTGGCCTGGTTGGCCATGTTGCCGCTGGACTGGTTCACGCCGACCACGCCGCTGTTGCCAGTGATCGAGCCGGTGATCTGAGCGGTCTTGACCACCTTGCGCTCGTTGACCTGGTTGAGCCAGTTCGACTGGGCCAAGTCGACATCCGACAGAGCCACACCGGCGTCCTGACCGATCGCTGCGGTGAAGACGTTGGTCTGGTTGTTGATGTTGCCAGCCGACTGGTTGACGTGGACGCCACCGACATTGTCGTTGATCGAACCCGTGATGATCGCATTGCGGAACACCACGTTGATCGAGTTCACGACGTTCGGCAGCCCGAAGGAGCCGTGGTCATCCGGCAGGCTAACGCCGGCCTCTTCGGCAACCTCAGCCAAGCTTTGGCCGGTGGTCTGGGACTGCTCTTCGTCCCCAACATCCGGAACACCCTCGACATCCGGGACTTCCGTGACGACACCGTTGTCGTCGTCGGGAAACACGTCGACGAAGAAGCCCTGACGCTGGTCGACGACCGACTGCGCGTGGGCCAAGGCGCCAAGGGTGCCTTCGGCGCCGTCGCCGGCCGTTCCGGAAACGGCGACGCTCACCGCGTTGCCCTGGTTATTCATGTTGCCAGAGGCCTGGTTCACGCTGACCACGCCGTTGTTGCGGTTCACCGAGTTGCCGATGACGTCGTCTTTCTCGGCACAGTTTTCGCAGGCGTGGTTGTAGGTATTGGTCTGGTTGACCAGGGT
The DNA here is from genome assembly GCA_030066685.1 of Kiloniellales bacterium. NCBI lineage: Bacteria > Pseudomonadati > Pseudomonadota > Alphaproteobacteria > Rhodospirillales > Kiloniellales bacterium. The sequence continues at coordinate 11,439 of JASJBF010000030.1, forward strand.
CTCCGCCTCGGCTGCCTTCTCTCCATTGAGAAAGACATCCGCATCGACGATAAGGAACTTGAAGATGTCGATATCGACGTCGACGTCGACATACTTGTCCTTCTCGATATCGGCGAAGACGAACACGTCAGCCATCGCGGGGGTCGCCGACAGGGCGACCGCCGCTGCTGCACCTAACAGCAGTCTACGCATATGGACCCTCCTCTCCTAACCATGTGAAATCGGAGGTTTACGGAATGCCTCGCCGCGGGAAAAACCGGTCCCCACGGACGAAGCGCGAGCGCCTTCCCTCTTGGAAGGCTTCGCAAGTCGACCATAGCGCCGGGAAAGCGTCGTCACCCAATTAGGGCATAATTGGGACAAAGTTGAGCCTGTGGCATTTGCCACAAATACTCGTGGGGCATTTTTGTGACACTCTTGGGGCAGGCAGGCGCTTAACCACGCCCGAAGGCGGGCCGCAGGGGTACTGGACCAGGGTTAACGCCTCCCTCATTTGAGGTATGACGGCGTGATGAAGAAAAACAACCGTGAGTATCGTTTATTAGAAGTGTCGCCACCTCCGACCTGCAGTCATGACTCCAAGTTTTCATGTTTCTTCGAGAAAGACATCTTGAACTCCAAGCCTATCCAAGGCATTCTCGAAACGTCCAAGCGGGCGACGACGCGGCCAGCGGCAGGCATGTCTCCGGGCGGAGGCATGGATCGAGGCGGTCCAGCCAGGCAGTGTCGCCGTTCCAATTTGATGGAGATCAAGACCTTAACCCTAATTCTGGGAGATCTCGTCTATCGAAAAACCGGCGCCGGCCTCGCAGGCTGGCCGTAGAGAGCAGGAGGGGGCTCGCTCACCATGCCGGCTTTACCAGCCAAGACCGCCTCAAGACCCGGAAAGACGACGCCCAAGGCCGAGAAGACCCGAGATGAGAGTGCGCTCAGCTCGGTGCTCATCGGAGAGATCTACAAAGCGGCGTTCTTCCCGGACCTCTGGGCCGCAGTGCTATCGGGGACGACCGCGCTGCTGGACAGCACCAAGGCGCTGCTGTTCTTTTACGACGCCAAGGCGAACACCCGCCGCGTCCACAAGGCGCACGGCGTGGAGCCGACCTTCATCTCCACCTTCGAAGGCAAGCTGGCGCAGGACACGCCCTGGCTCGGCCGCGACGACGGCAGCGACTCCGCGGGCCCGGTGGCCGTCGGCGACTCGGCCGTCGCCGTCGAGCCGGCGGGGACTCCGAGCCTCTTCGCCGAGTTCCTGAGGCAGCAGAACGTCGGTCCGACCCTGCACGCCTGTGTCGGCACCTTTGGCCAGGAGCAGCTTCATCTGACCGTCGCGCGCCCGGCGTCGGGCACGCCTTACTGCGAGGCCGAGCGCGAAGTCTGCCAGCAGGTCGTCGAGCACCTGCGCAACGCCCTGCACCTGAAGCGGGAGGCCGACCAGCACCAGGTGGTCGAACGGGGTGCGATGGAGGCGCTGAACCGCCTGGCGGTCGGGGTCGCCATGGTCGATTCGCGCGGCGAGATCTGCGCGACCAACACGGCCGCGGAAAGCATGCTCGCCTTGGGCGACGGCCTGCATTTCGATCTCGGCCAGACCGAGGTCTGCGTCGACGGCTGCCGAGGATCGCTGCGCACCGCGCTGGGCCGCCTCGAGTGGTGCCGCCAGAATCCGGACGCGTCCTGTCCGGCCCTCTTCGCGGTGCATCGACCGTCACGGGCCCGGCCCTACGCGGTCTTGGCCTGCCCGTTCCGCAGGTCGGACGAACTGCCGCTCGGCGAGCCCTTCTACCACCTGGTGTTCTTCTTCGACCCGGACCAGTCGCTCTGCGGCCACAGCGTCGATTTCCTGAAGCGCTACTACGACCTGACGCCCGCCGAAGCCCGGCTCGCCAAGCTGATCGCCGAAGGCGAGAGGCTCGACGGGATCGCCGAGCGGCTCGGCATCTCGGTGCACACCGCCAGGACACACCTGAAGCGGGTCTTCGAGAAGACCGGCGTCGAACGCCAGGCGGAACTGGTCCAGCTCATGTTCGGCTGTCTCGGGCTGATGCAGGACAACCTGGCGGCCATGGGCGGAAGCGCAGCGGCACCGGTCGACCCGGCCGCCTGAACGAGAAAGAGACCGGCGCTGGGCGGACTTACAGCAGCCTGCGTTCATTCGAACGCAGGCTGCTGTAAGTCCGCCCAGTGTTGTCGCAGCGACAGGCCAGGCAGTCGGTCAGGGAACTCTGTGCACAGGGCCCGCGGTTCGAAGACCGCGGGCCGCGGCCTTCCCGCTTTGGCCCGAATGCGACGTGGTGCCGGCATTGCCGGCGCCGCAAACCCTCAAAAAAACCACGGGTTTTTCGGCCCGTCCATCGAGCCCACAGGGCCGCCCCGCTTCGCCGCTCCGAAGCGCCTGGAGGACTCTGCGCGGCGGCCAGAGAGTTCGTCCGTAACATATCGTAACAATGAGTGATTTGGCTATCGGAGCCGCACGGGATAGTTCTAGCGTCACAAACGAATTCCACTTTGAGCACCGGACTGCAGCGCAGACCCCTCTTCTCAGTCTAGAGATCCTTCGGCCCGCCCTTGGCGGCATTGTCCGGTCACTTCGGATCGGGGAGCAGGTATTAGTGAATCCGACACCGACTTCTCACGGCAGCCTGGCACAGCGTCTCGGCGATTTCGAGACCTTGACCGAGGGCTTGGACTACGCGGCGCGCGGGACCACCGGCTGCAACTTCTACGCGCCGCGCGGCCATCTCCAAACCGTGCTCGGCTACGCCGAACTGCAGGCGCGCAGCCACGAGGTCGCGCTGCGGCTCTCGGCGCTCGGTCTCGAGCGCGGCTCCCGGGTCGCCATCCTGGCGGAGACCACGCCGGATTTCATGGCGTTCTTCTACGGCTGCCAGTACGCCGGCCTGGTTCCGGTGCCCTTGCCGCTGAGCATCAACCTCGGCGGCCACGAGGCCTACGTCCAGCGGCTGCGCGCCATGCTGAACGCCGCCAAGGTCTCGGCGGCGATCGCGTCCGAGGAGCTGATCACTCTGCTGCGCGAGGCCGGCACCGGCGTCGTCGCCGGCATGATCGGCACGCCCCAGGACTTCCTCGCTCTCGGCACCCGCGGCGGCGCGCTCGAGCCGCTGACCAAGGACGAGCCCTGCTACATGCAGTACTCCTCGGGCAGCACCAGCCTGCCGCGCGGGGTCCTGGTCACCCAGCGGGCGATCACCAACAACGCGCGGGGCATCGCACGGGACGGCCTGAAGCTGGTGCCGGAAGACCGGGCGGCCTCCTGGCTGCCGCTCTACCACGACATGGGCCTGGTCGGCTTCTGCATCGCGCCGATGATGTCCCAGGTTTCGATCGACTATATCGCGACCTCGTCCTTCGCGCGGCGGCCCCTGCTGTGGCTCAAGCTGATCTCGGAGGCCCAGAGCAGCATCGCCTTCAGCCCGACCTTCGGCTACGAGCTCTGCGTGCGCCGCGTGACCAACGGCCAGGCCAGCCAGTACGACCTCTCGAGCTGGCGAATCGCCGGCATCGGCGGCGAAATGGTGCGGCCCGAGGTCCTGCAGGCCTTTACCGACTGCTTCGCGCCCAGCGGCTTCGACGGCAAGGCCTTCCTGCCGAGCTACGGTCTGGCGGAATCCACCCTCGCGGTGACCTTCCCCAGGCTCGGCAGCGGCGTGCGCGTCGACCACGTCGACCGGGCCGCCTACGAGAGCCAGGCCGAGGCGCTTCCCAGCGAGCCCAAGAAGTCCAGCGGCTCCGCCTACCAGACCCGCGCGTTCGTGTTTTGCGGCACGGCGCTTCCCGGACACGAGATCGAGGTCCGGGGCACCTTGGGACAGGCGCTGCCGGACCGCAGGATCGGCCGGATCTGCGTGCGCGGTCCCAGCGTGATGCAGGGCTACTACGACGATCCCGAGGCCAGCGAGGGCGTCATGCTGGCCGACGGCTGGATGGACACCGGCGACCTCGGATACCTGGTCGACGGCGAGCTGGTCATCACCGGCCGCAGCAAGGACCTGATCATCTGCAACGGCCGCAACATCTGGCCGCAGGACCTGGAATGGACCGTCGAGAAGCTGCCCGGCATCCGGCCCGGCTGCGTGGCCGCTTTCTCGGTCGACCTGGAGCAGAACAGCGAAAAGGTCGTGGTCGTTGCCGAGACCCGGCTGTCCGAGGAGCAGGAACAGCAGCTCCTGATTCAGGATATCCTGTTCAACATCCGCCGCACCGCGGGCGTTGATTGCCAGGCGATCCTGGTTCCGCCGCGCTCGCTCACCTTCACCTCGTCGGGTAAGCTGAGCCGCGCCGCCGTGAGGGAGGATTTTCTCAGTGGCGCACTACGCCCGCTCACCGAGGATACGCCGATCGCCGGGCTCGCGGACAGCGAACCGCGGCTCATGGCGGCCGCGAACTAGTCGGCAATCCACCGACTTCCACCGCGTTTCGACATGACGGGTAGCCTTGCGCTGACCGGCGCGACCGGCTTTATCGGCCGGGCCTTGGTGCCGCGCCTGATCGCCGCCGACTGGAAGGTCAAGGCCCTGCTCCGCCGGCCCGACCCGGCCTTGGAGGCGGCCGGGGTGGAGCCGGTTCGCGGCGCCCTCGGCGACGAGGACAGTCTGCGCGACCTGGTCGCCGACGCCGAGGTCGTGATCCACTGCGCCGGTGCCATCAAGGCCCGCTCGCGGGCTCAGTTCCAGGAGATCAACGCGGCCGGTACGGCCAGCCTGGTCGCCAGCGCGGCGGCGGCCCCTCGGCGCCCGCGCTTTCTTCTGCTGTCCTCCCTGGCGGCCCGGGAGCCGGGGCTTTCCGACTACGCGGCGAGCAAGCGCCAGGCCGAAGCCGAGGTCGCCCGGCACGGTGGCGAGCTGGACTGGGTCGCGCTTCGGCCGCCGGCGGTCTACGGTCCCGGCGACCAGGCGACCCTGACCCTCTTCAAGCAATTCTCGCGCGGCCAGGCCTTCCTGCCGAGGCCGGCGGACAAGCGCGTCTCGCTGCTCTTCGTCGACGACCTGGTCGAGGCCATCCTGCATCTCCTCGATCGCCCGCGCTGGCAGGGCGAGGTGATCGAGCTCGACGACGGCCGGCCCCGGGGCTACGCCTGGACCGAGCTCGCCGAGATCGCCAGCGCGCGGCTCGACAGGCCGGTCGCGACCCTGAGCCTGCCCCAGGGGTTGTTGTGGCTGCCCGCCGCCGCCAACGAGATCCTCTCGCCCCTGCTCGGCCGGGCACCGATGCTGACCCGCGGCAAGCTGCGCGAGCTGTTCCACGAGGACTGGGTCAGCCGGCGACAGAGCGGCACGGCGCTCAACGGCTGGCAGGGCCATGTCACCTTCGAGCAGGGCTTTCCCCGCACCCTGGCCTGGTATAAGGAAAGGGGCTGGCTGTGAGCCGGACGACATCCGCACCTGCGGCCGTCGGATCGGGCGCCTGCGCCGCCCGGGCGGCCGTGCCGGTCCAGCCCGGGAGCGGCCTTCGGCAGGCTCTCCGACACGGAACGAGGACGACAATGGCATCCGAACTTGGGGATTCGCCGCTCGAGCGCGTCTTGGCGCTGCTCGAGCCCTACAACAAGAAGGGCATCGCCCTCACCGACGGCACCAAGCTGAACGCCGATCTGGAAATCGATTCGGTCTCCGCCATGGACCTGATCATGGAGATCGAGGACAGCTTCGAGATCGACATCCCGATCAACCTGGTCTCCGACATCGAGACGGTCGGCGATCTGGTCTCCGTGGTCAGCCAGCGAATGGAACAGAGCTCATGACCGATATCCTGGACAAGTACGCGTCCATCGCGGCGCGCCACGACCAGCTTCTCGAGGTCGGCCCGGATCCCCTGGGGGTCTGCCTCGAGGAGATCTATTCGGCCACCGAGGCCCGGATCAACGGCCGGCGGACCATCCTGGCCGGGACCAACAACTACATGGGCGTGACCTTCGAGCCGGAATGCCTGGAGGCCGCGGAGGCCGCGGTCCGCAAGCACGGCACCGGCACGACCGGCTCGCGCATCGCCAACGGCACCTACGGCGCGCACCGCGAGCTGGAGCAGGCCCTGGCCCGCTTCATGGGCCGCGAGAAGGCGATCGTGTTCTCGACCGGATACCAGGCCAACCTGGGCATGATCGCCGGCCTCGCCGGACCCAAGGACGTCATCCTGCTCGACGCCGATTCGCACTCCAGCATCTACGACGGCTGCCGGCTCAGCGGCGCCACCCTGGTGCGCTTCCGGCACAACGACCCGGCCGATCTGGACAAGCGCCTGGCCCGCCTGGGCGACGAAGGCGAGAGCCGCCTGATCATCATCGAGGGGATCTACTCCATGCTCGGCGACCGCGCGCCGGTCGCCGAGTTCGCCGAGGTCAAGCGCAAGCACGGCGCCTACCTGCTGGTCGACGAGGCCCATTCCCTCGGCGTCATGGGCGCCAACGGCCGCGGCGCCGCCGAGGCCGAGGGCGTCGACGAAGAGGTCGACTTCTACGTCGGCACCTTCAGCAAGAGCCTTGGCTCGATCGGCGGCTTTGGCGCCTCGAACCATCCGCGCTTCGACGTCCTGCGCTTCTGCAGCCGCCCCTACATGTTCACCGCCTCGCCCTCGCCGGCCAACGTGGCTGCGGCCCTGGCGGCCCTGAAGCTGCTGGAGCGCGATCCCGGCCGCCGCGACCGGATCTGGAGCAACGCCCAGACGATCTACGACAGGCTCAGCAAGATCGGCTTCGAGATCTGCGCACCGATGAGCCCGATCATCGCGGTCCGCCTGCCCGACGAGCAGAGCGCGGTTTTCGCCTGGAACCGCCTGCTCGAGCACGGCGTCTACGTCAACCTGGCGCTGCCGCCGGGCACGCCGGCCGACACCTACCTGCTGCGCTGCAGCGTCTCGGCCGCCCACACGCCGCAGCAAGTGGAGGACTTCTGCCAGCGCTTCGAACTGGTCGCCCAGGAGCTTGCGGCCATGGAGGGCGGCAAGACGGCGGTGGCCGCCGGCGCCTGAGGCCGGAAAGCAGCGGAATTTCAGGGCTCTACCGCAGGACTCCCGGACCGTTGCGCAAGGCGTCCGACCGGCGGCAACGTCAGCGAACGGCGCCGCGCAGCAAGAGCCGCCAGATGAGCGTCCAGCCGGCGAGGATCGGGTGGCGCCGCTGCCAGGGCGTCAGCTCGATCTCGACGCCGGAGTGGCGGTTGATCTTCCAGACCAGATAGTCGGCGCCGTTGTAAAAGGTGAAGGCGGCCTTCATGAGGCGCAGGACGGAACAGGCCTTGCCGAGCACCCGGCGCAGCCACCAGGTGATCTGCGCCCGCCGCCGCGCCCTCGCGCCGCTGGGACCTCGGCGCGCTTCCGGGATGGCCCCCAGAAGGCGGTCATAGCGGGCCCCGTGGTACTCGTAGATCTGCTGGGCCCGTCGACCCTTTTTCTCCGCCCGCAATTCGGTGTGATAGGTCTCGGTGAAAGCGCGTGTCCAGAAATCCGGCGACCGCGGCGGCGCCTCGAAGAGCGGCCAGACGGAACGGACCATGGTCTCGACGGCTTGCGCGAGCGCGGCCCGGACCCGCGCTTGGCTCGCCTCGTCACGGCTCCAGATCAGGCTGACCGGCTGCGCGAAACGCGCCCAGAAGTAGGGCAGAAGAGCCTTGGGGCCCACAGCCCGTTCGAACTGGCTCAGAGTGATGACGGCGTACTTCGCGCGCACCTGCCGGCCCTCGAAAGCCGTCTCGAGATAGAAGACGTTGGGCGGCAGAAGCGCATTCAAGACCCGCCGCAGCCAGCTGCCACGGAGACCGGCATAGCTCTCGGCCAGCAAGTACAGGTCGATGATGCCGCCCTCGTCGTCCTGATCGCGGCGCACGCTGCCGTAGAACAGGACCGCAACAATCCCGGGCCCCTGCTGTTCGCGGGCGGCCTCCGCGATCGCCTCGACCGCCGGCCAGGGATCGGCGGCGCTCTCCCGCGCGATCAGATCGAGCATCGCTGGTTCGGCGGCGGCCATCACCATTGAGCCGTTCTACAGGGTCACGAAGCGCATCGTCTCAGGTGCCGTCAGGACCAGAGGCTGCCCCGGACGTGGCATGTAGAACTGTCCGTCCAAGACAATCTCTTCGTCCGTGCCGAGCTCGAGACGATGGCCTGAGCGGCTTTCGTAGGATTCCGGCGGCAGTCGGCGATCGGGCCCGCCGTAGAGCAGGGTCAGGGCGTGGCGGAGCAATCCCTGAGCCGGATCGGCGATCGCGCTGTAGCGCAGCGGACCCTGGCCGAGGTTCCAGAACGGCCGCGAACCAAGGATCAGGCGGTGAAGCGTGGTCACGATGACCAAGATGCGCTGGCGCGTGTCGGCGGGCGTGTTGTCGAGGCCGACGGTGACTTCACTGCTGCGAAACACGTCGCCGGTTCCCCGGCCGAGGAGATACCCCATCAGAAGTCCGAAGAGCGTCGCGGTCACCGCCAATTGATGCTTGACCCCACGGCTGTGGACCTGGTCGAAGGCGAAGTGGGTCGCCCGCGCCATGCCGACGGCACCGAGGTACATGCCCCATTGCGGCGGCACCCCCGCCAGGTTCTCGACCCGCAGGATGCTGCGGGTCTTGAGATGACGGTCCAGGTCACCGTCGCGCAGACTGCTCGTCAGCCTACGGAGCGCTCGGGCCGGGCGGGCCGGTAGCCCGACATCCCCGGCGATGAGGTTGGTCATCCCGCGCGGCAGTACCGCCAGGGGCGGCGGCGTCTCGAAAGGCCGATCCTCGAAGAGCGACGTGAGGGTCGCCTGCACCGTGCCGTCGCCCGAGGCGACTCCGAGGACCGAGACCTCGCGGCGCGCGAAGTCCGCGAGCACGGCGGGCAGATCCGCGACGCTCTCGAGGTGGACGTGCAGGACGTCGGGCGTCCCGGCGACCGCGTCGTCGATCGCCTTGAGGCCGCGCTTGTTGCGCTCGCTTCCCGGATTGGTGACCAGGCCCAGCTTCATCGCGATCTTCCCTCAACGCCGCGGCGCCGGCACGGCCACGCTGCGCGAGGATTCCTGGCGGACCAGGAAAGTGCCCGCCAGGCTCGCCAGGACCAAGTTGGGGGCCCAGGCGGCCAGCCAGGGCGGCAGGATTCCGACCTCACCCATCGCCAGGGTCATGCGATCGAAGACGAAGAACCCGAAGCTGAGGGCCAGCGCGGATACGAAGATCCACCCGAAGGGCACCGACTTGCCGATCGCCTGGACCAGGGAGATGACCAGGACCAGCATCAGGAAGGGCGTCAGCGCGGTCACGATGCGGTCGTGCAGCCAAGTCTGGTAGAGCTCGATGCGCCTCTGGCCGTAAGCGTCGTTGGCGATGATCTCGACGATCTGGTCGAGCGGCAGCTCGCGCGGCTCCCGGGCGAGGCGCACGACATGCTCCATGTTGATGCGCCCGCGCCAAAGCATCTGCGGCGCGAACTGGCGCTCGCCCGCTTCGATGGCGCGGCGGTTCACGTCCTCCAGGACCCAGTCCTCGCCCCGCGGGCGCGCCCTGCGCGCATCCAGGCGCTCGATCAGCATGCCGTCGACATCGCGCCGGAAAATCGTCAGGTTCTCCATCCGCCCGGCCTGGGCCGCCGCCAAGGGAAGGCGCAAAATATCCTTGCCGCTGCGCAGCCAAACGCCATGCTCCTGCTCTTCCGGCGTGACATCCCTGAACTGGCTCACGCCGACCTCCCGCAGGGCGGCGGAACTTTCGGGAACGCCCCAGTTGTCGATCGAGAACTGAAGGGTGATCAGGACGGCGGCAGCCGGAGCCAGCGCCCTGATCATCTTGAACGGGGAGACCCCGCTGGCCCACATGGCGTCGAGCTCGCGATAGCGCGACAGCTCGCCGAAGGTGAGCACGGCGGCGAGAAGCGCCGCCACCGGCAGAATCTGCGAGGCGACGTCGGGAGCGCGCAGCAGTGCGTAGCGAAGCAGGATCAGGGGACCGCCGCCGGTGATCGACAGGACGTTGTCGCTGCGCTCCAGCAGATCGAAGCTGAGAACTACCGACACGATTCCAAACAGCAGGAGCGCCAGCCGCAAGAAGAAAAGCCGATTGAGGTAACTGGTCAAGGCGTTCATGCCGTGCCCCTGCTACCCCGGTCAAAGCGCCGCCGCAGGCCGGCCAACAGCCGCAGGACCCATTCCGGCAGACCGATGAGCGACTCCCGCGGCAGGCGCATCAGGGAGCGCACGAAGGCCAAGGAGGTCGCGAAGGCAAAGAACAGGAAGGGCGCCCAGATACCCGTGAAGGCCGTCAAGTCGCGGGACTCGACCAGGTTCTCGCCGAAGTCGACGACCTCCTTGTAGACGATCAGGATCACGACCCCCAGGCCGATCCCGAAGGACCGGGTGCGCCTTCGATAGCCGTGCGCCAAGGGGACGGCGAGCAAGGGCAGCAAGAAGATCGTCAGGACCCGGACGATCCGGCCGTGGAACTCGGCGATCAGGTCGGAGGAGTCGATGCCCTCCGGCGGGCTGTCACGCAGCTGCCAGAGCTCGAAGAGCGTCATCTCCCGTTCGTCCTCGCCGCGCGCCCGAAAGCCGGCGTTCGAGCTGCTGTCCAGCTCGCTCCGCATGGCCTCGAAGTGCAGGATGCCCCTCGAGGGATCCTGCCTGGCCCCCAGCGCGGCATCCTGGCTCGAGCCGCCAAGCTGCACCCCGTCGTAGAGCCACATCGCCGGCGGCCGCGTCAGGCTGCCGTGCTCCAGCTTGCCTTCTCGCGACGTCATGACCGACCAGTCGCCCTCGCCCTCGTTGCGATAGACGAAGACCCGCACGAAGCGCTGGCCCTCGGCGTCGGATTTCTCGGACAGAAAGGTGTTGTCGCCGATCTGCGCAAAGACCCCCTCGTTCAGGATCGCGCTGACGAAGGCATTGGAGATCGAATGCAGCATCGCCCGATAGGCATATCGGCCATAGGGCTGCAGATAGCTGAAAGTGACGGCCGAGAGCGCCGCGACCACCAGGGCCGACAGAATGACCGGCCGCAGCATGCGATGGACGCCGATGCCCGCAGCCTGGACCGAATCGAGCTCGCTGTCGCGGCTCATCCGGTGGAACCCGAGGAGGATCCCCAGGAACAGCCCGAAGGGCAGGGCCAGCCCGATGTAGTGCGGCACGAGGTAGGCCAGCATCTCGAAGAGCAGCCGCAGGGGTCCCTGCGACCCGAGGACCAGGTCCAGGACCTGCAGCATGCGCTCGATCAGAAGCACCAGCAGGGCGAGCACCATGGTCACCATGAAGGGACGCAGGGTCTCGCGCAGGATATAGCGGTCCAGCGTGTTCATCGGCTGTGGCGATCCGCTTCGCGGCTGCCGCCCGGGACGATTCGCACCGGGCGACGGCCTATGCTTAGCGCAGCCGGTCCGATTTGCCCAGGCCGCGGGCCGGCCGCACAGGCGCGGGCGTTCATGCCGTGACCTCGACGCTGCGGGCCGCCGCCTCGACGAAGCCGTGGCCGTCGGCCCCCAGGCCCCGGGTCAGGATCCGGATCCGCCAGCCCGCGGCGGCACGCTCGATGCCATAGATCTGATAGTGCGCGCCGGGCCGCCGCTCGCCGAGCCTGGCCGAGGCCGACGGCACGCCGAAGACCGGAATCGACCCGCGCGGGCCGTCGAGGCGGGCGTCGTTGAAGGAATGGTCGTGGCCGTGCAGCACGAGCTCGGCGCCGGCGTCGCGCAGCACGGCGCGGAAGCCTTCGGCGTCGATCAGCCGCTTGCGCCGGCTGATGCCGTTGTCGTGCGGGGGGTGATGCAGCAGGACGCAGCGGAAGCGGCCCTCCTCGCCGAGCGCCCGGAGCTTGGCGGCGAGCCGATCCAGCTGCGCGCCGCCCAGGACTCCGGCCGCGCTGCCGGGCGGCGTCGGCAGGGCGGTCGACAGGCCGACGATGGCCAGCGGGCCGCGGCGGCGCAGGAAGGGGAAGGCGCCGCGCCCCGATTCCGTCTCGCCGGACCCCGAGTCGGCACCCGCCGCCTCGCCGTCGCCGGCCATGTAGGCGGCCCAGGTGCCGAGGCCCTGGGTCCAGGGCAGGGCCACGTAGGCGTCGTGGTTGCCGGGCACGACCGAGATCCAGTCCGCGGCGCCCAGGCTCTCGAGCCAGTCGCCGGCCTGGCGGAACTCCGCCGGCAGGGCGATGTTCGTGATGTCTCCTGTGACCACGACGTGGTCCGGCCCCTGGGCCCGCAGGTCGGCGGCCAGCGCATCGAGGATCTCGCGCCGGTGGACCCGCCGGCGCCGCCGCTTCCAGGACAGCCAGCCCAGGAACCGCTTGTTGGCGAGCTCGGAGGGCCGCGCCTTCGGCAGCGGCGCGATGTGCGGATCGGAGAAGTGCGCGAGCTGGAACACGCGGCCGCTACCTCCGCGTCCGCAAGCGGGCCGATCCCTGCAAGCATCCGGCTGGCATCTCAGGCCCGCCCGCGCAGGATGGCTTCGACCAGGACCAGGTCCTCCGGCTTGTCCACGTCGACCGCCGCCTCGGCCACCGGCAGCACGACGACCCCTGCTCTGGCCCCGGCGAGCCGCGAGAGCCGCGCCAGGGCCGTGTCGAGGGTCAGGCGGCCCGTCAGGTAGCCGAGCAGCATCGGCAGGCCGAGGGCCCAGGCGATGCGCCAGGGCCGCTTGCGGTCGCGCTCGACCCGGCGCCACAGCCGGATCGCCTTGGTCCCCTCCGGCCGCAGCAGCGCGAAGAGGTTGCAGCCGCTGAAGCGCCCGTCGCGGAACCGCAGGTAGGTCCGACGGCTTTCCGGGAAGGCGCTCTGGATCACGCCCTCCGGGGCCAGACCGGCCACGATGTCGGCGCCGCTGGCCTCGGCCTCCCGGCAGAAGCGCTCGATCAAAGCAGGCTCCAGCAGCGGATGATCGGCCGTGGTGATCAGCATCGGCGCCGCGGTCCCGGCGCCGCCAGCCGCCGCCTCGACCGCCGCCAGGGCGCTCAGGCTGGGAGTCTCGGCGCTCCGCACCAGGCCGATCCGGTCAGACTCGGGACCGGAGAACAAGCCTTCGAGCAGCTCGGGCGCATCGATCGAGATCAGGACCCGACCGATGCGCGGCGCGGCCAGCAGGGCCGCGACCACGCGGCGGATCATCGGCGTGCCCTCGACCGGCAGCAGGCACTTGTGGCTGACCCCGGCCGCGCGCGCCATGGGATCGCCGCCCGGCCGCGAGCCGGCCATGATCAGCGCCGTGTAGCGTCCCGCCTCAGCCTCGGCCATGGTCACAGGGCCTTCTCGTAGACGCGGTAGGTCTTGTAGGCGCGGCCGCCGAGCGTCTCGATCAGGTGCCGGGTCGGGAGGTTGTCCTCCAGGATCCAGGACAGCTCGCCCTCGGTCACGCCGCGCCGGCGATGATACCGCCGCACGCGCTCGATCACCATCAGCCCCAGGGCACCCCCGATGGGGGTGCCGTGGAAGCGCCGGCGGACGCCCATCAGCGGCATCCTTATGGTGCGGGTCCCGCGGACCTTGAGGCGCCACAAGAGCTTGAGCCAGCCGAAGGGCAGCAGGCGCCCGCCGAGGTCGCGGATCGCTTCGTTGACGTTGGGCAGAGTCACCGCCATGGCCGCCGGCGCGCCCTCGACCTCGGCGATGGCGACCGCTCCCGGCGTCAGGATCGGCTTCAGGTTCTCCGCCAGGTGGCCGACCTCCGCCTCGGAGAAGGGCAGGAAACCCCAGTTCTCCGACCAGGCGTCGTTGAAGATGTCGACCACGGTCGCGATCTCCTCCTTGAAGCGGCCCATGTCGATGTTACGGACCCGCAGGCTCGGGTCATGCTCGGCCTTGGCGAGCAGGGCGCGCGCCGGGCGCGGCAACTCGAAATCGGCGGGGCAGAGATAGGCGATCAGGTCCTTGGCCTTCCGGTAGCCCTGCGCTTCCAGCCGCGCCGCGTAGTAGGGCGGCGCGTGGTTCATCATCAGGTAGGGCGGCCGGTCGAAGCCGTCCACCAGGAGCCCACTCTCGTCGTTGATCGACAAAGTGAAGGGCCCGAGGATCCGCTTCATCCCGCGGCGCCGCAGCCAAGCCTCGGCGGTCGCGAGCAGCCGGCCGAAGACCTCGGGATCATCCTCGGCCTCGAGGAAGCCGAAGTGGCCGGTCGCGTCCCGATGCCGGTCGAGGTGCGCCCGGTTCACCTGGGCGCTGATCCGGCCGACCGGGCGGCCGTCGCGGCGGGCCAGCCAGTAGGCGACCTCGGCCCGGGCGAAGAACGGGTTCTTGCGCGGATCGAGGTGCATGCGCCGCTCGAAGATCAGCGGCGCGACCCAGTTCGGATCCTCCCGGTAGAGGGCCGCCGGCATCTCCAGAAAGCCGCGCAGGGACGCCGGGCCCACCACTTCCTCGACCGACAGCGCCGCCTCGGCGGCCGCCTCCCCGTCCTGGGCGAGCGCGCTCACCGGAGGCTCCGGCCTATTCGGCGGCGAGCCGGCCGCCGGACCGCCGAGGTGTCTTGGGAAGGTCGGGAGACAGCGCCGCGACCCAGGGATAGCGCTCGGCCTCCGCCTCGGTGTAGCCGAGATTGCGGACCGTCTCGCTGCGGGCCATCTCCTTGGGCTGGGGATGGTAGCTGCCGAAGAGGCGGTCGCAGATCGAGGACGTGATCCCGTAGTTGCCGCGCTCGCTGTGGAAATGATGCGCCAGGTGCTGCTTCTTCAGCTGCCGCAGCCAGGCCCAGCGAGGCTGGAACGGCAGGTGATGGATCGAATGGAAGAACTCGTAGACGGCGGTGACCAGGCAAGCCGCGGCGATGGCCGCCGCCGCCCCGCCCGGGCCACCGATCAGCCAGCCGAGGGGCAATGCCACAACCAAGATGACCGGCATCGTGGTGTGCAGGGCGCCGAAGAGCACGCCCAGGTCGTTGGGATCCTGGTGGTGATCGTAGTGGATCCGCTTCCACAGCTTGGCGGTCAGGGGCGACTTGTAGAGGTACCTGCCGTGCAGCACGTAGCGGTGCAGCAGGTACTCGACCGGCGGGTAGACCGGCACCACCGCGGCCGCGGCGAGCAGGGTCGCCAGGGCGGACTCGCTCCAGGTCGCGGCCAGCCAGGCGCCGACCACGGTCACCACGAGATAGGCCAAAATCGTGTAGTGGGTGAAGTAGGCCTTCACCAGGTCCCCGAACGTCATCTTGTCGAGGAAGTATTTCCGGCCCGCCCAGGGCCCGATTCCCATCACGTCGTCGTTCCTTCCATCCAAGGCCATCGCGGCGCCCCGCCGCGGCGGGGTCTGCGCCGATCAGGCGGCCAGCTGCGGAATCCGGTCGAGAACCTCGAAGGCATCGTGGCGCACGTGGTTCTGCCGCATCTCCTCGCGGAGCATGCTCTCGCTGACGATTCCCTTCTCCATGCATTCCCGCAGCAGGCCGAAGAAGAAGGCCTCCTGGTTGCGGTCCGGGTGCCGGAGGTACTTCTTGAACAGGTTGCCGTTGCCCATCAGCTTGCGCTTGGCCCGGATCGCCCAGCCCAGGGGCGGGAAGATCCGGCTGCGCTCGGCCAGGGTGAAGTCGACCGGCAGCCCGGTCTTCCAGGGCTGGGTCATGCGGCGCGTGTTGTGCAGCAGCTTGGTGTCCGGGGTCAACTTGTCGAAGTCGTTCCACTCGGGCTCGAAGAGGCCGATGCTGCCGGGCGGCTCCAGCTTCAGGCTGATCCACTTCATGTAGTCGCGCTTGTTCTCGAAGAGCTCGTTGAACTGCGCCTCGGCACGCCAGTGGGTCAGCTTGGCGCAGTCGAGCAGCATGACGCTGCTGGCATAGAAGCGCAGCAGCCCCTTCACCCCCGAGCGGTGGCGGCAGAGGATCGCCTTGCCGTCCATGTCCCGGGTCAGCAGCTCCCATACGTCGCCGACGGCGAAGATGTCCGGGTCGATGACGATGGCGCGCCCCTCGAAGCCCATCAGCTCGGGCGGCATGAAGCGCAGCGGCGTAAAGGACTGCAGATCCTCGCTGTCCCAGACCCGCTGGACCCCATCGCGCAGGAAGCTCTGGCCGTGCTTCGCCTTCAGGAAGGGGTGGTCATCGGTGTGGATGATCCGCACATCGAACTTGTCGGCGTTTCGCGAGTTCCGCTTGAGCGAATACTCCGAAACCAGCGCTCCGACCATTTGCCGGTGGTTCGTATGGATAAAGACGCAAGGCTTCACTTAGGGACCTCGATGCAATTAACCCTGCCTGCCTCCGGACCAAGGCCATAGCAGATTGCCCCAGGCACAGCAAGCGCCCCCAAGGGCCAGCCGGCCATCGAGGGGACACATAGTATTTCATTATGTTTCAACCACCTGCGGCGCAGGGCCGAGGACCGATCGCGGCCGGACCCGGCCCGCCGACGCGCCGCTCGGCGCAGGCGGTTAGCACCCCGCCGCCGACGCGGCAAGTCCGGGACGGCGGCTCCGGGTGGAACCCCTCCGGGATCTTGCCAAGCCGCCGCGCTTGGCCCATGTTCCGGCTCTCCGCGGCGGCCCGGGGCCACGGCGATTCGGTGCCGGCCGGGCCGCGGCGCAGACCCTCGGAACGGAGTCCCATGGCAGAACCGGAAAGCCGCGCCGCGCAAGGCTTCACGCCCCCGCGCACCTGGCTGATGATGGGCCATCGGGCCGGCGACAACTCCCAGGTTCAGGCCCTCGCAGAGGCTCTGGGCTGGCCCTTCGAGACCCGCCACTTCGTCTACCGGCCGACCGAGCTGCTGACCAACCTGACCCTGCCCCTGACCCTGGCCGGGATCGTCCGGCGCAAGTCCAGCCCCTTGGAGCCGCCCTGGCCGGAGCTGATCATCTCCGCCGGCCGGCGCAACGAGCCGGTCTGCCGCTGGATCCAGATCCAGGCGGCGAAGCTGGGCCAGCGGGTCCGCCTGGTCCACTGCGGCCGGCCCTGGGCGCGGATCCTGAACTTCGACCTGGTGATCACGACGCCGCAGTACCGCCTGCCGGAGCGCGCCGAGGTGCTGCACAACGCGACGCCGCTGCACCGGGTGACCGAAGGCCGCCTGGAGGCGGAGGGCGCGCGCTGGCGCGAGCGGCTGGCCCATCTGCCGCAGCCCTACATCTCGGTCATCATCGGCGGCAACAGCGGGCCCTTCTCCTACGACAAGCGCGCCGCCGCCCGCCTCGGCCGCCAGGCCAGCGCCATGGCCAAGGCCCTGGGCGGCTCGCTCCTGATCACCACCAGTGCCCGGACCGCCGCCGAGACCCTGCCGGTGCTGGAGGCGGCGCTGGAAGTGCCGAACTACTTCTTCAAGTGGCGCAAGGGCGCCGAGGACAACCCCTACTTCGCCTTTCTGGATCTCGCCGAGCGCCACATCGTGACCGGCGATTCCATGTCCATGCTGACCGAGGCCTGCGCGACCCGGAAGCGGGTCTACATCTTCGACCTGGGCGAAGGGCACCTGGCCATGCGCCCTGATGCGCCGCCGGTGCGCCGGCCGCTGATCCCGGAGGCCGACAACATCCGCGGCTTCTGGTACCGGCAGATGATGAAGTACGGGCCGCAACGGCTGAGCCGCGACATCCGGCTGATCCATCGCCGGCTGGTCGCCGAGGGCCGCTGCGCCTGGCTGGACGGCGAGGACTTCGCCGACTGGCAGACCCCGCCGCCGCTGGAAGCCGTGCCGCGGGCCGTCGCCCGGGTCCGTGCGCTCTTCGAGCCCGAGGCGCAGGGCGAGGCCGGACCGGCCCAGCCGCTTCAACAGACTCGGGCTCAGGGCACCGGGCGGTAAGGCTTCAGGCGGCGAGCGGCGGCGTCCGCTCCAGGACCTCCAGCGCGTCGTGGCGGACGTGGTTCTGGCGCATCTCCTCCTGCAGCATCTCGCGCGTGATCAAGCCCTTGTCCAGGCACTCGCGGAGCAGGCCGAAGAAGAAGGACTCCTGCTTGGGATCCGGATGCGACATGTAGCGGGTCGGTGCCAGGTTGCCCTTGATCAGCTTCTTGATCGGGCGGATCCAGGTGCCCGGCTGGCTCGCCTTGACCTTCTTGGTGGCCGGCATGAAATCCACCGGCAGGCCGGACTTCCAGGGCTGGGTCTGGCGCTTGGTGTTGTGCAGCAGCTTGGTGCGCGAAGTCAGGTGATCGAAGTCGTTCCATTCGTCCTCGAAGAGGCCGATGGACTCCTTGGGCTCCAGCTTCAGCGTGATCCAATCCATGTAGTCCCGCTTGAAGTCGAAGAGCTCGCCGAACTGCTCTTCGCAGCGCCAGTGGGTCAGCTTGGCGCAGTCCAGCAGCATGACGCTGCTGGCCAGGGCCCCGGTCAGGCCCTTGTTGCCGGTGCGCGGACGGCAGACGATGGCCTTGCCTTCCATGTCCCGGGTCAGAAGCGGCCAGACGTCGCCGACCGCGAAGACGTCGGGATCGATCACCACGGCTTGGCCCTGATAGCCCATCAGCTCCGGCGGCATGAAGCGCAGCGGGGTGAAGGACTGCAGGTCCTCGAAGCGCCAGATCCGACTCTCGCCGTCGCGCAGGAACGCCTGCCCTTCCCGAGCCTGGATGAAGGGATGGTCGGCGACGTCGATGATCTCGACGTCGAACTCGTCCGGGTGCTTGGAGTTTCGCTTCAGCGAGTACTGGGAGACCAGGGCGCCGATCTTCTGGCGGTGGTTGGTGTGAATGAAGACGGTGGGTTTCATGGCGGATCTTCACCTTCACCTGTGTGTCTCCGTGCTCATATCAGATGGCCCCGACCCGGGCAAGGCGCCGGCCAGCCGGCAGGGGCTCTTGCGTCCCGGTGCGAAGGGGAGGCTTGACGACCCTTGCGCTTAGGCACCAGATTCGACGCGCTTCGAAGACCGCCCGGCCCCCGAGTCCGACCCGCCACGCCTCGGATCCGAGCCGGACGCGGACTCCGACGACCGGCAGCTCAAGACCTCACGCGATGTCCTCACGCGACGCCCTGGCCCGGATGACCAAGGAACTCGAGACCTCCCCAGCGGCGCAGCCGCGGATTTGGCTGGTCCTCGGCGACAAGCTCGGGGACAACGCCCAGGCCGAGGCCATCGCCGAGGCCCTGGGCCTGCCCTGCGAGCGCAAGGCGCTGCGCTTCAAGCCGCGCTACCGGCACGCCAAGCCGATCTTCCGGGCCTCGCTCCACCATCTCGAGGAGACGGCCTCGGACCGGCTCGAGCCGCCCTGGCCGGACCTCATCCTGACCGTCGGCCGGCGGCCTTCGATGGCCGCGCTCTGGGCCCGGCGGCAGTCCGGCGGGCGCAGCCGGCTGGTCCTGATCGGGCGACCGAAGCGCCACGCCGAAGAGTTCGACCTGATCATCTCGACGCCGCAGTACCTGATCCCCGACCGGGACAACGTCGTGCGCCTCGGCCTGCCACTGATGCGGGCGGATCCGGCGGCGATCCGCAGCGAGGCGGCGCGCTGGCAGGGGCGGATTGGCGCCCTGCCCCGGCCGCTGACCGCCGTTCTGGTGGGCGGCCCGACCAAGCCCTTCCGGCTCAACGCCGAGGTCGCGCGGGACCTGGTCGCGAAGGTCGCCGAAACCCTGGGGCGGGAAGGCACGCTGTTCTTCTCGACCAGCCGACGCACGCCGCCCGAGGTGGTCGACACCCTGGAGGCCGCCCTGCCCGCGAATGCCGAGCTGTTTCGCTGGCAGACGGAGCGCCGGGACAACCCCTACCTGGCGCTCCTGGGGCTCGCCGACCGCTGCGTGGTCACCGCGGACAGCACCTCGATGATGGTCGAGGCGCTGAGGGCCGGCCGGCCGCTGGTGATCTATCCCCTGCCGACCGGCGACGGCGGGCTTCACCGTGCGATCACCCACGCTCTGGGGCCGTCCAAGGCCGCGGCGCCGGCGACCCGGATCACCGAGGGGATCTACCGCCTCGGGCTGGTCGGCTACGGCCGCGACCTGACGGCGCTGCACGGCGATCTGATCCGGCGCGGCCTGGCCACGCCGATCGGCGAGCTGCCGCCCGCGCCTCCCGCCGAGATTCCCGACGACCTGGGCGTGGTGGTCGAGCGCATACGGGCTCTGCTGCCGGCCGGGCCGGGATAGCTGCCGATGCCGGGTCAACGCCGCGTTAAGCCTGGTCCACTAGCCTCGGGGCCTGTCCGAGGCAGCCGCCCGGATTCCGCCGACCATACCTAAGGTGTCATGGCCGTTCCCTTCTACCTGCACGATCTGGATCCCGAAGCCGCCGACGCGGTCGCCGAGGTCATCGCTTCGCCCTTTCTGACCTCGGGCAAGGTCGGCCGCGAGGTCGAGGATCGGCTGCGGGACTTCTTCGGGATCGAACACGCCCTGCTGGTTAACAGCTGGACCAACGGCGCCGTGGCCACCCTCCTGGCGCTGGGAGTCGGCCCGGGCGACGAGGTCATCGTGCCGGCCATGACCTTCATCGCCAGCGCCAACGTCGCCGGCCTGGTCGGCGCCCGCCCGGTCTTCGTCGACGTCGATCCGGAGACCCTGCTGGTCCGGCCCGAGGCGGTGGCCGCGGCCGTGACTCCGAGGACCCGCGCGGTGATCCCGGTCCATCTCTACGGGCGCATGTGCGACCTGCCCGGCCTGCGCGCGGCCCTGGCGCCGCGCGACGACATCGCGATCATCGAGGACGCGGCGCATTGCTTCGAAGGGCTGCGCGACGGCGATCCGCCCGGCCGCCACGCCGAGGCCGCGATCTTCTCCTTCTATGCGACCAAGAACGTGACCTGCGGCGAAGGGGGCGCGGTGATCACCCGGGACCCGGAGCTGGCCGCACGCCTGGCGCGGACCCGCCTGCACGGCATGTCCGAGCTCGCCATCGACCGGATGCGCGACGCCCGCTACCAGCACTGGGACATGCTCTGCCTCGGCACAAAGGCCAACCTGCCGGACCTGCTGGCCGCCCTGCTGCCGCCTCAGATCGCCAGGGTCCGCGCGCAGCTGGACCGGCGCGAGGCGCTGGCGGCCCGCTACGAGGCGGCCTTCGCCGACAGCCCGCTGCGCCTGCCCGGGCCGGTGGCCGGCTGCCTCGACGCCCGTCACCTCTTCTGCATCCACGTCCCGCCGGCCTGCCGGGACCAGGCGATCCTGGCCCTCAACGCCCGGGGCATCGGGGTCACCGTCAACTACCGGGCGGTGCCGACCCTGACCTACTACCGCGAGGCCTACGGCTACGGCCCCGAGGACTTCCCGGTCAGCCGGCACTGGGGCGAAGGGACCCTCAGCCTGCCGCTCTATCCGCGCCTCACCGAGGCGCAGCAGGACGAGGTCATCGCCGCGGTGCTGGAAGACGTGGTCCCCCTGGCGCAACGCAACCTTCCCTGAGGCCGGCGCGCCCGCCCCGAACCCGGCGGGTGATCACGGAAGCGATGGTTAACGCCGGACGGATCGAGGCCGGCCAAGCCGGCCTTCCACCTCCCCCATCTCGGCGATTGCCAGCCGCTCGGACCTGGCGTAGTCTCGAGTAAATAAAGTACTAATTCCCCGCCAGAGGGGCTCAATTAAATAATAACGCGCATTCAGGGGGCGTTCCGACATGTCTTCGCGACTAATACTCGTGACCGGCGGCCTGGGATTCATCGGCAAGCACTTCGTAGCGGCCTGCCTGGAGCGGGGCGACTACGTGATCAACGTCGATCGCGTCAATTATGCGGCCGACCGGGTCGTGATGGGCGCCTTCAAGGAGAAATCCAACTACCGCTTCATGGGCCTCGACGTCTGCGACCTGGAGTACCTTCCGGAGTGCGACATCATCGTCAACTTCGCGGCGGAGTCGCACGTCGACAACGCCATCGCGGACAACTACAAGTTCTGCCGCTCCAACATCATCGGCGTGCAGCACCTGCTGGAGCTGGTGCGCAACAAGCAGGAGCACGAACGGGCCCGCTTTGTCCAGATCAGCTCCGACGAGGTCTACGGCGACTGCCTGAACGGCAAGTTCACAGAGGACGATCTGCTTCGGCCGTCAAATCCCTACTCCGCGACCAAGGCCTCGGCGGACATGCTGGTGCAGAGCTGGAGCCGGACCTACAGCATCCCCTTCAACATCATCCGGCCCTCGAACAACTACGGCACCCACCAGTACCCGGAGAAGCTGATCCCCAAGTCGTCCTGGCGCATGAAGCGGGGCCTGCCAGCCCTGATGCACGGCGACGGCAGCTACGTCCGCTCCTGGCTGCACGCCGAGGATACCACCGCGGCGATCCTGACCGTGCTCGAGGCCGGCGAGATCGATACCATCTACAACGTCTCCGGCGACCTGCACCTGCGCAACATCGAGGTCCTGCGCAAGATCGCCGGGATCCTGAAGGTGCCCGAAGCGGAGGCCTGGATGCCGGTCACCGACCGCAGCGGCCAGGACGTGCGCTATTCCATCGACGACAGGCGGATCCGCGACCTGGGCTGGCGTCCGGTTCGGGACTTCGACCAGGAACTCGAGAAGATCATCCACGAGATCGACTTTCAGCGCTTCATCTGAGGCCGGGCGGCACGCGGGCTCAGCGTGCGCGGGTTTCCTCGGTGGTGCGCGCCCAGGGCACGATCTGGCCGGCGTGGACCCGGATCTGCCCGAAGCGGTAGTCGGCCTCCAGGCGCACCGGGAATAGGGGTGCGCCGGGGACGGCCTCGGCGAGATAGACCTGCACCTCCGTGGGGAAGTGCTTCTTACGGATCTCGTTCTTCTTGAAGCCGGCGACCGTCTCGAGCCGCACCAGGCATTCGATCGCGTCTCCGGCATAAGCGGCGTAGCTGGACGGCGGCAGGACCACCGAACCGACATGGTTGAGCGTCACCCGGAAGAGCCGGCGCCCGTCATAGACCGGCCGCTCGCCCTGGCAGCGGCCCTCGCGGGTCACCGCCTCTATGATGGCGAAGACAGTGTTCAGGGGGTCGAGCGATCCGGCGCGCAGGCCGGAGGGCACGGGCTTGCGGTGGTCGTCTTCCGGGGCCGGCTCGGCCCGAACCAGCGGACCGCTGGCGCCCTTGTAGTCGACCCGAACCCAGCGCTTCTTCCGGCCGTTCTTGAAGTAGTCGGCGCTGTAGCTGATCGGCACCACGCCGGCCCCGTCGCTGCAGCCGTCGGCCCAGGTCACCAGCTTGAAGGAGCTCAGGTAGGAGACGACGCCATAGGGCTCGGCCGCCAGGCGGAGATCGAAGCAGTCCTTGTAGAGACCGAGCCGGACCTCGGCCTTGGCGACCTGGAAACCGCCCATATAGACCTGGAAGTACGCGCTCAGACCCGAGTCCGCGGCCCGCGCCGGCGCGCCCGTCAGCAGGACGCCCAGGGCGAGAAGCAGGCAGGCCCCGATCCCGCTCTTCCCGTTCTTGGGCTTAACCATATCGCTCCTACGCCTGAGGTGATCCGAGGGACACCGCGGCCGCGCGCCGACGGCCCGGTATCCCAGCAAACTGGCCCTTAAGAAGGTGTTACGCAAGGCCCAAGAGGGACATCCCGCAAGCACCTGCGAAACCGTGAACTCCAGCGGGCCGGCAAGGTCGGAAACGACCCGGGCCGGCGGAGGGCGCCAGACCCCGGCAAAGCGGCGCCGCTTCGCGGGCTGCACCGCCACCCGCGCCGAGACGGACCCGGGCAAGGCACCGGGGCGGACCCCGGCGCTGCCGATAGCCGTCACAGATAAGACACTGCACGGAAAGGATTCTCCGTGTAGCTTTCCCGCCCCGTAGCGGACAGGGATCGTAGGCCCGGGAGGCGGCGCGCCGAGCGCCCGGCCGGCCGGCACCGGAACGCCGAGCGCCGCGCGGGGTGTCGCGGCGGCGCGGGAGGGGTCCTTGAAATCGCGGCCGGCGTGGCCGGTCTCAACGCTGTGCAGCAGGGCTCGTCCGAGAAAGTGCGCTTCCGCCGCTCCAGCATTCGGTTTCTGATCAAGGCCGGCCTCTCGGCGGCGGCCCTCTACCTGCTCGCGGTCTATGCAAACATCGAGCTCGTCCTGGAAAGCCTGGGCGCGGCGGATTGGCGCTGGGTCCTCGCCGCAATCGCCCTCGGCTGCGGGATCGTCCTGGTCAACGGCTTCCGCTGGAGCCGGATCAGCGCCTCGCTGTCCTCGCCGCTGCCGCCGCGCTTCTCCGTCCTGACCTACGCGGAGGGCCTGTTCTTCGCCATGATCACCCCGGCCGCAATCGGCGGCGACGTGGTGCGGGTCGCGCGCAGCACCCGCGCCTTCGGCAGAATTCGAGAGAACATGGCCGCGGTCCTTCTCGACCGCGCGGTCAACCTGATCTCGATGGTGGTCCTGGCCGCCCTGGCCCTGCCCTTCACCACGATCGAGGAACCGGCTATCCGGTCGACCGTCCTCGGTCTCTTCCTCCTCATCTCTCTGCTGGCGGCCCTGCCCTACCTGGCGCTGGCAACGCTGCGCCAGCAGCGGATGAGGCGCCAGCGCGCGGCCCGGGAGGCGCTGCGCCTGGCAATCATGTTCCGGCGCTTCCTCGGCAACGCCAGGGGATCGGTCGAGATCGCCGGCCTGTCGTCCGTCGTGCTGCTGCTGGCCATGGGGATCATGCTCTCGGCCGCCCGGGCGGTCGGGGCGGTGGAACTCGGCCTGGCCCAGGCCGCCACCGCGTTTTCCCTCGCGCTTCTGGTCGCGGCCGTGCCGGTCTCCGTCGCCGGCCTGGGGCCGCGCGAAGGCGTGATGATCTGGACCCTGGTCGAGCTCGGTATCGACGCCGGCCAGGCCTACGCCATCGCGATCCTGTTCACGGCGGCGTTCCTGGCCTCCGCCCTGCCCGGCCTGGTGATCTGGCTCAGCGGCATCAACCGGATCGACGGCGGCGGTCCCGATCCGGCGACAGGCTGTGCAGCCGCGGCAAGACCGGCCGCCGAGGGTCCTAGGCCGAGGTCTCGAGGCCACGCCACGACCGCCGCCCGGACGGATCGCGAAGAGATTCTTCTCAAAAATACAGAGCCTTAGGCGTCATGATTCGCGCCCCCAGGGATCCGGCCCCGGAGCTGTCCGGGGCCGGCCTTGACACGCCGCGGTGCCTGTGAGATCACTATATCAAGATATCCTTATATCGTGATCTTGAGCGGATACCGCAATGGAACAGCTGCTCCAGGGCCTGCGCGCCGCCGCCGAGGGAACCCGCCTCCGGATTCTCGGCCTCTGTGCGCACGGCGACCTCACGGTGAGCGAGCTGGTCGAGATCCTCGGCCAGAGCCAGCCCCGGGTGTCCCGGCACCTGAAGCTGCTGATGGAAGCCGGACTGCTGGAGCGGAATCAGGAGGGCAACTGGGCCTACTACCGGCTCGCCCAGTCCGCCCTCGGCGCGGCCCCGGCGGGCGAGCTGGCGCGCATGATCGTCGATCTCATCCCGGCCGAGGACCCGACCCACGCCCTGGACCTGGAGCGGCTGCAGGCGGTCAAGCAGACCTACGAGGTCAAGGCGGCGGCCTATTTCCGCCGGAACGCCGCCAACTGGTCGCAGATCCGGGCCCTGCACGTCGACGAGGCGGAGGTCGACGCCGCCCTCAGCGAGGCCTTCGCGGGCGAGGCGGTCGGCGACCTGCTGGACATCGGCACCGGCACCGGGCACGTGCTGCGGCTGCTCAGCGACCGCCTGACCAGCGGCGTCGGGGTCGATCGCTCGCTGGACATGCTGAAGGTCGCGCGCGCCAACCTTTTCCGCGACGGTCTTCGGCATTGCCAGGTCCGCCAGGC
The DNA here is from genome assembly GCA_030066685.1 of Kiloniellales bacterium. Lineage (NCBI taxonomy): Bacteria > Pseudomonadati > Pseudomonadota > Alphaproteobacteria > Rhodospirillales > Kiloniellales bacterium. Next base: position 36,997 of record JASJBF010000030.1, read on the forward strand.
TGACATGAAGCAGCTGCCCTTCCGGGCCGAGGGCTTCGACGCCGTGACCCTGCACATGGCGCTGCACTACGCCGAGCGGCCGGAGGACGCCCTGGCCGAGGCGGCACGGGTTCTGCGCCCCGGCGGCAAGATGGTGGTCATCGACTTCGCCCCGCACGACCACCTGCAGCTGCGCGAGGAGCACGCCCACCGCTGGCTCGGCTTCTCGGAGGAGACCATCCAGGACCACTTCGCCCGCCTCGGCCTGGTCGCCGAGACGACCAAGCGCCTGGAAGGCGGCGCGATCACGGTCGTGCTCTGGACCGCCCGGCGCCCGGCCAACGACGCGGCGGGGCAAGGCCCGGCCCGGGCCGCAGGCTAGGAGCCTTTGCCATGACCGCCCTGCCCCGCATCTCTCTAGAGTTCTTCCCGCCCGCCAAGCCACAGGCCGAGGCCGGCTTCTGGCAGGCGCTCGAAAGGCTCGCCGGGCTGGAGCCCGAGTTCGTGTCGCTGACCTACGGCGCCGGCGGCACCAGCCGCGACCGCTCCGACCTGATCCTGGGCGGCCTCCTGGAGCGCGGCCTGGCCGAGCCGGCCGCCCACATCACCTGCGTCGCCGCGAGCCGGGACGAGATCGATGCCTGCGTCCGCGCCTGGGCCGAGGCCGGCATCGGCCGCCTGGTCGCGTTGCGCGGCGACATGCCCGAGCTGGGCGCGCCCTTCCGCCCGCACCCGCGGGGCTACGAGAACGCCGCCGACCTGGTCGCCGGGCTGCGCCGGCTCGGCGACTTCGACATCTCGGTCGGCTGCTATCCCGAGAGCCATCCCGATTCGCCCTCGCCCCGGGCCGACCTGGACAACCTGAAGCGCAAGCTGGACGCCGGGGCGGCGCGGGCCATCTCGCAGTACTTCTTCGATGCCGAGACCTTCCTGCGCTTTCGCGACCGGGCCCGGGCGGCCGGGATCGCCCAGCCCGTCGTCCCGGGCATCCTGCCGATCTTCCATTTCGGCAAGGTCCGGAACTTCAGCCAGCGCTGCGGCACCGTGGTGCCGGACTGGCTGGCGGCCCGCTTCGAGGGCCTGGACGACGACCCCGAGACCCGCGACCTGGTGGCCGCGACCACCGCCAGCGAGCTCTGCCAGAGCCTGCTGCGCGAAGGCGTCGAGAGCTTCCACTTCTACACCCTGAACCGCGCCAAGCTGACCCTGGCGATCTGCCGGATGCTCGGCCTGCGCCCGCAGCTGGAGGAGGCTGCCTGATGCGGACCCTGATCGAAGCCCTGGAGCAGCGCGTGCTGCTGACCGACGGCGCCGCCGCGCGCCGCCTGCGCGCCGAGAACCTGGACCGGGAGCGCGACTTCTTCGGCGCCGAGGGCCTGCTGCCGGTCCTCAACATGACCCGGCCCGAGCTGGTCCGCCGGACCCACGAGGCCTACCTGGAGGCCGGTGCCGACGTGATCCGGACCAACACCCTGGGCGCCTCGCCCCTGAGCCTGGCGGACCAGGGCTTCGCCGGGGAGGCCTTCTTCCTCAACCACGCCGCCGCCGAGATCGCCGCCCAGGCCGTGGACAGCCTGCCCGGCCGCGGCCGGCGGCGCTTCGTCCTGGGCGTGGTGCGGGACGACGGCTGGGACGTCGCCCCGGCCGAGATCGAGGCCGCGGTGACGGTTCAGGTCGAGGGGCTGCTCTCGGGCGGCGTCGACGGCATCACGCTCGACATCCTGCCCGGCGCCGGCCGGACTCCGGTCTTCCTGCGCGGCGCCCGGCGGGCCGTCGAGAGCCTGGGCGCGCGGGCGCCGATCTTCCTCCAGCGCGGCCCGGCCGGCGCCGACTTCTCAGACCTGGCCAAGAGCCGGGCCGACGGCGTGATCCGCTACCGCCATGGCCCGGTCGCCCGCGCCGGCCTGCTCGCCGCGGCGATCGAGGACAGCGGCGTCAACCTGGTCGGCGGCGGCGACTTGCCGGCGGACACCGCCTGCCTCGACGGCCAGCTCCGCGGCCTGGCCGAGGACGGCTTCCGGCCCTACCTGCCGGCGGCGCGGCCGGCCTCGCCGGACGAGGCCGAGATTCCCTCCAGCGTCCGTGCGGCGGCGCTGGACCCGGCCCTGGCCGGCTAGCCTGCCGGAGCCGAGCACCGTGCCCTTGACAGTCGATCGCGCAGGGCTGCTGGACGCGGCCGCGGCCGAGCGGATCCTGGTCCTGGACGGCGCCATGGGGACCATGATCCAGGAACGCGGCCTGGGCGAGGCGGACTACCGCGGCACGGCCTTTGCCGGCCATCCGGTAGACCTCAAGGGCAACAACGACGTCCTCAACCTGACCGCACCGGAGCTCATCCGCGAGATCCATCTGGCCTACCTGGAGGCCGGCGCCGACATCCTGGAGACCAACACCTTCAACGCCACCAGCATCAGCCAGGCCGAATACCGCCTGGACGACGCCGCCTACGAGATCAACCGGGCCGGCGCGGTGCTGGCGCGTCAGGCCGCCGAGGCGGTCGAGGCCAAGGAGCCGTCGCGCCAGCGCTTCGTCGCCGGGGTCCTGGGCCCGACCTCGCGCACCGCCTCGATCTCGCCCGACGTCAACGACCCCGGCTTTCGCAACGTGACCTTCGCGGAGCTGGCCGCGGCCTACCGGAGGGCCGCGGAAGGCCTGATCGATGGCGGTGCCGAGATCCTGATGGTCGAGACCGTCTTCGACACCCTGAACGCGCGCGCGGCGCTCTACGCTCTGGACGAGGTCTTCGAAGACCGCGGCGCGGCCCTGCCGGTTATGGTCTCCGGCACCATCACCGACCTCTCCGGGCGAACGCTTTCCGGCCAGACCCCGGAGGCCTTCTGGACCTCGGTCAGCCACGTCCGGCCCTTCAGCGTCGGGCTGAACTGCGCCCTCGGGCCGAAAGAGCTGCGCGCCCACGTCGCCGAGCTGGCGCGGACCGCGGACACCCGGATCAGCGCCCACCCCAACGCCGGCCTGCCCAACCAGTTCGGCGGCTACGACGAGACCCCGGAGGCCATGGCCGGGCACCTCGGCGCCTGGGCGCGCGACGGCCTGGTCAACCTGGTCGGCGGCTGCTGCGGATCGACCCCGGCGCACATCGCGGCCATCGCCGACGCCGTCGCCGGACTGCCGCCCCGCGAGCTGCCGGTCCTGCCGCCCCTGCTGCGCCTCTCCGGCCTCGAAGCCTTCGCCCTGGTCCAATGAGCGACCAGCAGAACCTCCAGGGCCGCTTCGTCAACATCGGCGAGCGCACCAACGTCGCCGGCTCGGCCAAGTTCCGCCGCCTGATCCTGGAGGGCGACTTCGAGGCCGGCCTGCAGATCGCCCGCGAGCAGGTCGAGAACGGCGCCCAGATCATCGACGTCAACATGGACGAGGCCATGCTGGACGCGGAAGCGGCCATGACCCGCTTCCTCAACCTCATGGCCGGCGAGCCCGACATCAGCCGGGTGCCGGTGATGATCGATTCCTCCAAGTGGTCGGTCATCGAGGCCGGACTGCGCTGCGTCCAGGGCAAGCCGGTGGTCAACTCGATCAGCCTCAAGGAGGGCGAGGCCGAGTTCCTGGCCCAGGGCCGCCTGATCAAGCGCTACGGCGCCGCCGTGGTGGTCATGGCCTTCGACGAGCAGGGCCAGGCCGAGACCGCCGAGCGCAAGTTCGCGATCTGCGAACGCGCCTACCGCCTGTTGACCGAAAAGGTCGGCCTGCCGCCCCAGGACATCATCTTCGACCCCAACATCTTCGCGGTCGCCACCGGCATCGCCGAGCACGACGACTATGCCCGCGCCTTCATCGAGGCGACGCAGATGATCCGCGCCGGCCTGCCCGGGGCCCACGTCTCGGGCGGGGTGTCCAACGTCTCCTTCTCCTTCCGCGGCAACAACCCGGTGCGCGAGGCCATGCACTCGGTCTTCCTCTACCACGCCATCGCGGCGGGCATGGACATGGGGATCGTCAACGCCGGGCAGATCACCGTCTACGAGGACATCCCGGCCGAGCTGCGCGACGCGGTCGAGGACGTGATCCTCAACCGCCGGCCCGAGGCCACCGAGAGGCTTCTGGCGATCGCCGAGGCCTACCGCGGCAGCGGCGGCGAAAAGGCCAAGGCCCTCGACCCGGCCTGGCGCCAGGAGCCGGTCGCCAAGCGCCTCGAGCACGCCCTGGTCCACGGCATCACCGATCACATCGAGGCCGACACCGAGGAGGCCCGGCAGCAGGCCGCGTGCCCGCTGGACGTGATCGAAGGGCCCCTGATGGACGGCATGAACGTGGTCGGCGACCTCTTCGGCGCCGGCAAGATGTTCCTGCCTCAGGTGGTCAAGAGCGCCCGGGTGATGAAGAAGGCGGTCGCCCGGCTGCTGCCCTACATCGAGGCGGAGAAGACCGCGGAGAGCCGGACCAAGGGCAAGATCGTCATGGCCACGGTCAAGGGCGACGTCCACGACATCGGCAAGAACATCGTCGGCGTGGTCCTGCAGTGCAACAACTTCGAGGTCATCGACCTCGGGGTCATGGTGCCCTGCGCCAAGATCCTGGAGACCGCGCGGGCCGAGGGTGCCGACATGATCGGGCTGTCCGGCCTGATCACGCCGAGCCTGGAGGAGATGTGCTACGTCGCCGGCGAGATGCGCCGCGAGGGCTTCGACCTGCCGCTGCTGATCGGCGGCGCGACCACCAGCAAGGTCCACACCGCGGTCAAGATCGCGCCCAACTACGACGGCCCGGTGGTCCACGTGACCGACGCCTCGCGCGCCGTCGGGGTCGCCGGCCGCCTCGCCTCCGCCGAGCAGCGCGAGACCTTCGCCGCCGAGGTGCGCGGCGACTACACGCGTATCGCCGAGGGCCGCGCCGGCGGCGGGGCGCAGGGCGGCCAGCCGAGCCTCGCCGAGGCCCGCGCCAACAAGGCGGCGCTCGACTGGTCCGGCTATCGGCCGCCGCGGCCCGCCTTCCTCGGCCTCAGGGCCTTCGAGGACTACGACCTCGAAGAGCTGATCCCGCGGATCGACTGGCGGCCCTTCTTCGCCGCCTGGGACCTGCACGGCCGCTTCCCCGAGATCCTGGAGGACGCCGTGGTCGGCGACGCCGCCGGCATGGTCTACCGCGATGCCCAGGCCATGCTGGCGCGCCTCGTCGAGGAGCGCTGGCTGCGCCCGCGCGCGGTGATCGGCTTCTGGCCGGCCAACGCCAAGGGCGACGACATCGAACTCTATGCCGGCGAGGACCGGGCCGAGACCCTGGCGGTGCTGCACAGCCTGCGCCAGCAGATGGACCGGACCGGGACCGGAAAGCCCAACCTGGCCCTTGCCGATTTCGTCGCGCCCGTGGAGAGCGGCCTCGCCGATTACATCGGCGGCTTCGCGGTCACCGCCGGGCCGGAGGTCGAGGCCCGCGCCGCCGCCTTCAAGGCCCAGCAGGACGACTACGGCGCGATCCTGATCCAGGCCCTGGGCGACCGCCTGGCCGAGGCCTTCGCCGAGCGGATGCACGAGCGGGTGCGCAAGGAGTTCTGGGGCTATGCGCCCGAGGAGGCGCTGGACAACGAGGCGCTGATCGCCGAGGCCTACCGGGGCATCCGTCCGGCGCCGGGCTATCCGGCCTGCCCCGACCACACCGAGAAGTGGACGCTCTTCGAGCTGCTGCAGGCGGAGGACCGGGCCGGGATCCGGCTCACCGAAAGCTGCGCCATGACCCCGGCCTCCTCTGTCTCCGGCCTCTACTTCGCGCATCCCGAGAGCCGCTACTTCGGCCTTGGCCGGATCCAGCGCGACCAGGTCGAGGACTACGCCCACCGCAAGGCCATGAGCCTCGCAGAGATGGAGCGCTGGCTGGCGCCCAACCTTGGCTACCAGCCCGCCTCGCGGGCTGCCTGACGGCCGCGCGGTCGGAGGACGGCACGGCATCGCAGCCAGGACTTTCCCAAGGCAATCCCAAGTTCGCTGACTTCACCTGGGATTGCCGTCCCCACTCGGGCCGGACCTGCAGGGTCCGGCTCTTTTTTGGCCGCAACGGGTGCCGGTCCTGGCTCGGCGCCGCTTCGAGCAATCCCTTGCTCCGGCGCGCCTGCAAGACCACTTTGGCGATCATCGAAAGCCCGGGAGACAAGCTGTGAGAACCATCATCCTGCTCATCGCGCTGCTGCTGGCACCCAATGCATTGGCGAGCCAATCAGCGCTCAAGTACCGCACGGTCCAGGCCGCGATCGAGATCGAGACGCGGGCCGACCACGTCGTGGTTCCGATCGCCATCATCGCCGACATCCGGAATCCCGTGGAGAGGCTGGAGGCGATCGGCGCGACGATACGCGCGCTGAAATCCGCGTTCTCGCCCAGGCGCGGCGTCGAGATCGAGGTCGGGCCGGTGACCCTGACGTCCCGCTATCCCAGCAAGGTATCCTCCTCCTCAGGCGGCTCTTCGGCGAACCTCTTCCTCCTCAGCCCGCTGACCGATGACGGCGACGTCTTCTCGATGACCAAGACCGCCTATCAGGCGATCGGGAATGTCCGAAGCCCGGAGGACGTAAGGATCCTGGTCGGCGACGCTTCCCTGACCGTGAAGGATCCCGAGACCTATCGCGCGCAGCTGCTGAAGTCGCTGCGCAGCCAGCTCGACCTGGTCAAGGACACCCTGGGCGAGACCCGCAGCGTCAACATCAAGGGCCTCGACACGCCGGTGCGGGTGTCTCAGAAGAGCGACACCGAGGTCGTCCTCTACCTCGACTACAGCTACGACATCGAGATGTAGCGGGCCCGGCCTAGAACCTGGCCCGTTCCGGCGATCTCTACCCGCCGCCTGGGACTGCAGGACACCGTCTGTGATCCTCGTCACTTACAGGACGGCGCTTCGGGCGGCATATCGCTTGTCACCCGGCACCCAGGCCAGGTGCAAGGCAGAGAGGCTTCATGACCGACCCCGCGCCACCCCTCCGCTGGGCCACGCCCGAAGACGCGGCGGCCCTGGCCGAGCTGATCAACTTCGCCGGCGAGGGCCTGCCGGCCTGCACCTGGGAAAGGACGGCCGAGCCCGGCGAAACGGTCTGGGAGGTCGGCCGGCGCTGCGCCCGCCGCGAGGAGGGCCGCTTCTCCTACCGCAACGCCTTGGTCCTGGAACAGAACGGCGCGGTGGCGGCCTGCCTGATCGGCTTCCCGCTGCCCGAGGCGCCGGCGCCGATCGACTACGACGCGCTGCCGGCGATGTTCGTGCCCCTTCAGGAACTGGAGAACCTGGTCTTGGGCACCTGGCACGTCAACGTGCTGGCCGCCTATCCGAAGCAGCGCAGCCGGGGCCACGGCAGCGCCCTGCTGGCCCAGGCCGAGAAGATCGCGGCGGCCAGCGGCAGGCGAGGCCTTTCGATCATCGTCGCCGACGCCAACAGGGGTGCGCGCCGGCTCTACGAGCGCCGCGGCTACCGGGAAACCGCCCGCCGGCCCATGGTCAAGGAAGCCTGGCAGAACCCGAGCCGGGACTGGGTCCTGCTCGTGAAGCCACTCTGAGCCGCCGGCCAGGACCCGGCTCAGCAGCGCTCGGCGTTCCATAGCGCCTGCCCCTCCACCCTGAGTTGATGCGCGCCGCAGTCCAGGTCGAACCCGACCCAGTTCCCAGGACCCGTCGCGCCGCAAATTTCACACTCAATCGCAGCAGAATTATTTCTAAACACAAATGTGAAGAGTTTTATATTGACTTGCACAGCACAGCGGTCGACATTTGGTGTCGTCGCGTCTCAAAGACGCCGCCGGACTGGTCCCCCTAAGGGACCCGCGGAATTTGATTGGGCAGCTTGCGGCCGCGTCATCACCCGCTAAAGCGCCACGGGGAGTGCTCCGTGGGCCCGAAGTGGAACCAAGGAGCAGGCGTCGTGACTCGACGATCCCTCAAGGTCTTCGATCCCCTTCATACCACCACTTTCGCGTGCATTGGAAGCGCCGCGCTGTCGCCTGCCGGCGCGCGGGAGGGGCTGCGATGAAGTCCCTGCCCATCTTTCTCGACCTGAAGGGCCGGACGGCCCTGCTGGTCGGCGGCGCTGCGGCGGCCCTGCCCAAGGCCCGGCTGCTCCAGGCCGCCGGCGCCGAGCTGCGGATCGTCGCCCTGGACCCGGACGAGGATCTCCGGTCCTGGGCCGCCGCACAGGGGATCGCCCTGGCGGAGCGGTCCTTCCAGGAGCGTGACCTCGACGGCGCGCGGATCGTCATCGCCGCTGCCTCGGATGACGAGATCCGCGCTGCCGTCGAGGCCGCCACCGCCCGCCGGATCCCGGTCAACGTGGTCGACCGGCCGGAGCTTTCGAGCTTCCTGATGCCGGCGATCGTCGACCGCGACGACGTGGTGGTGGCGATCTCGACCCACGGCAGCGCGCCGGTCCTGGCGCGGCGCCTGCGCCGGACCCTGGAGGCCCTGCTCCCGGCCCGGCTCGGCCCGCTGGCGGCCTTCGCCCGGCGCTACCGCGGCGCGCTGGCGGCCGCGGTCACCGACCCGAGCGCGCGCCGGCGCTTCTGGGAGGCCTTCTTCGACGGCCCCGTCGCCCGCGACATCCTGGCCGGCGACGACGCCAAAGCCGGCGCGCGCATGCTGGCCGAGATCAACGCCCCGGGCTGGCGCCGGGCGCCGCGCGGCCGGGTCGCCCTGGTCGGCGCCGGGCCCGGCGACCCGGAGCTGCTGACCCTCAAGGCCCTGCGCCTGCTCCAGGACGCCGAGGTCGTGGTCTACGACAAGCTGGTCGGCCCGGAGATCCTGGACTACGCCCGGCGCGACGCCGAGCGGATCTACGTCGGCAAGGCCCCGGGCCGGCACAGCCACGGCCAGGCCGAGATCAACGAGATCCTGCTGCGCGAGGCCCGGGCCGGGAAGCGAGTGGTCCGCCTCAAGGGCGGCGATCCCTTCGTCTTCGGCCGCGGCGGCGAGGAGCTCGAGCGGCTTCTGCGCCACGGCGTCGAGGTCGAGCTGGTGCCCGGCATCACCGCCGCCACCGGCTGCGCCGCCGTCGCCGGCATCCCCCTCACCCACCGGGACCACGCCTCGGCGGTGACCTTCGTCAGCGGCCAGGGCAAGGACGGCGCGCCCGAGCTGGACTGGGCCGCCCTGGCGAGCCGCCGCCACACCCTGGCGGTCTACATGGGGGTCGCCGGCAGCGCAGGCCTTTCGCGCGAGCTGATCGCCCAGGGCCGCGACCCCGAGACGCCGGTCGCGGTGATCGAGCGCGGCAGCCTGCCGGGGGAGCGCAAGGTCTTCGGGACCCTGCGTGGCCTCGGCGCGCTGATCGCCCGCGAGAAGATCCAGGCGCCGGCGCTGATCGTCATCGGCGAGGTCGTGCGTCTTGCGGCGGCGGCGCCCCAGGGCAGCGGGGACGCGCTGCCGCTGGCCGCCGCGGAATAGGAGAAGAGAGATGCCCCTGAAAGCCCTGACCGCCAACCGCCTGGACAACGGCCGGGTGGTCTACCTGACCCCGCAAGGCGGCTGGTCGGAATGGCTGAACGAGGCCGCCCTGGCTGGCGACGACGAGCGCGCCGAGGCGATCCTCGACCGGGGCCGCGCCGAGGCCGCCGCCGCCCGGGTGGTCGAGCCCTATCTGATCGAGGTCGTCGAGGCCGACGGCCTGGTGGCACCGCTGCGCTACCGCGAGGCGATCCGCGCCCGCGGGCCCTCGGTGCGGCTCGATCTCGGCAAGCAGGCCGGCGCGAACTGAAGGACCCAAGACCATGTACCGCTACGACGAATTCGACCACGCCTTCGTGCAGGAACGGGTCGCCCAGTTCAGCGACCAGGTCCGCCGCCGCCTCTCGGGCGAGCTGACCGAGGAGCAGTTCAAGCCGCTGCGCCTGATGAACGGCCTCTACCTGCAGCTCCACGCCTACATGCTGCGGGTCGCCATCCCCTACGGCACCCTCTCGGCACGGCAGCTGCGCAAGCTGGCCCACATCGCCCGGCGCTACGACAAGGGCTACGGCCATTTCACGACCCGCCAGAACATCCAGTACAACTGGCCGAAGCTGGAGGAGACGCCGGAGATCCTGGAGCAGCTGGCCGAGGTCGAGATGCACGCCATCCAGACCAGCGGCAACTGCATCCGCAACGTCACCGCCGACCACTTCGCCGGCGCCGCGGCCGACGAGATCGCCGACTCGCGGGTCACCGCCGAGGTGATCCGCCAGTGGTCGAGCCTGCACCCGGAGTTTTCCTTCCTGCCGCGCAAGTTCAAGATCGCGGTGACCGCGGCCGCAGAGGACCGCGCCGCGGTCAAGGTCCACGACATCGGCCTCTACCTTCGCCGCAACGAGGCCGGGGAGACCGGCTTCGAGGTCGTGGTCGGCGGCGGCCAGGGCCGCACCCCGGTGATCGGCAAGACCATCCGCAAGTTCCTGCCGGAGCCCTACCTGCTGTCCTACCTGGAGGCGATCCTGCGGGTCTATAACCTGCTCGGCCGGCGCGACAATCTCTACAAGGCCCGGATCAAGATCCTGGTCGACCACGTCGGAGTCCAGGAATTCACCCGCCTGGTCGAGGAGGAATGGCGCCACACCCGGGAGACCACCGTCGACCTGCCGGCGGCGGAGGTCGAGCGCATCGCGGCCTACTTCGCGCCGCCGCCCTTCGCGACCCTGGAGGACAGGTCGCCGGACTTCGAGCTGCGCAGGGCGGCCGAGCGCGCCTTCGACCTCTGGGTCCGCGCCAACGTGACCGAGCACAAGGTGCCGGGCTACGCCATTGCCAGCATCTCGCTGAAGCCGAGCGGCGGGATCCCGGGCGACGCCACGGCCGATCAGATGGAGGCCGTGGCCGCGCTCGCGGAGCGCCACAGCTTCGGCGAGATCCGGGTCACCCATAAGCAGAACCTGGTCCTGCCCCACCTCCGCAAGGCCGAGCTCTACGCGCTCTGGCAAGGCCTGAAGACGGCCGAGCTGGCGGCGCCCAACATCGGCCTCCTGTCCGACATCATCGCCTGCCCGGGCCTGGACTACTGCAACCTGGCCAGCGCCCGCTCGATCCCAATCGCCCAGGAGATCAGTCGCCGCTTCGACAACCTGCGCCGGCTCCACGACCTCGGGCCGATCTCGCTCAACATCTCGGGCTGCATCAACGCCTGCGGCCACCACCACGTCGCCAACATCGGCATCCTGGGCGTCGATAAGAAGGGCGAGGAGTTCTACCAGATCACCCTGGGCGGCAGCTCCACGGAGGAGGCCGCCATCGGCAAGATCGTCGGCCCGGCTTTCAGCGGCGCCCAGGTGCCGGGCGCGATCCAGGACATCGTCGACACCTACCTGGCCCGGCGCCGCGGCCGCGAGACCTTCGTCGAAACCTTCCGCCGGGTCGGCCTGGCGCCCTTCAAGGAGAAGCTCTATGCCCCTGCTTAAGGACGGTCTGCCCACCGAAGACGTCTGGCGCCTCGCCGAGAGCGAGGAGGACCTGGACCGGGAGGGCCCGCTCTTTGTCACCCCGGAGCTCTGGCAGTCGGCCCGGGCCCGCCTGGCCGGGCGCAACGCGCCGCTGGGCCTGCGCCTCAGGAGCGACCAGTCGCCCGAGGACCTGGCCGAGGACCTGCCGCACTTCGTGGCGGTCGCGCTGGAGTTCCCCAAATTCACCGACGGCCGGCCCTACTCTTATGCTCGCATCCTGCGCGAGCGCCTGGGCTTCCGCGGCGAGCTGCGCGCTGTAGGGGCGGTCTTCCGCGACCAGCTGGCCTTCATGACGCGCTGCGGCTTCGACGCGGTGGAGCTCGACGCGCCCGACGCCGCCGCAAGCTGGACCGCTGCGACCCGGGAGTTCAGCGCCTGGTATCAGCCGGCCAGCGAGGGCAGCCGGCCGATCTCGGCCCTGCGCCGGCGCCTTCAGGCCGCCGAATAGGCCGCACGGGAAGCTTCAGCGGGAGCCGCCGCCATGACCCTCTGCCTTTCGGACGCCGAACGCGGCCGCCTCGCCGCCGAACGG